>PKYW01000058.1 GCA_003132805.1 Candidatus Dormiibacterota bacterium
TCGGTCGTACCACGACCACCACTGGGGCGTGGTCCAACATCCGACGGACACGCCGCATGGTGTCGACGTGAGGCTGGACCGCGGAGCCAAGTACCTGCCGGACTTTCACAGCTACATGGAAGCTCAAGAATGTAAGCGCTGCGTAGGCAAATACGTGGCATGCTCGTGCCATGGCTATTGCGGATGCGTCGCCGGATGCCGGCGAAATGCGCACCATGCCCCGCGTGCAGCAGGCGAATCTCCCCTGGAGTTCCAATGAGTTGACGTCGCTTCAAGGCACACACCGAGTCCACGCTGACGCGGGTGTACGAGGCCGACGAGGAACGCCCACCACGCCCGCGCCACTGCGCGAGTCGGCCACGACGCCAACTGTTGGCATTGCGCCTGCATCGATGCGCACTCCGATGCTGCTCACCGTTCGTGACGTAGAAGCTGAACTGCAACTCGGTCGCACACGCACCTACGAGCTGTTGCGCTCGGGCTCCATCCCCGTTATCCGCGTCGGACGCGCACTCCGCGTACCGCGCGATGCGCTGCGCCGCTGGGTCGAAGAGCAGACCGCGTGACCCCGGGTTCGAGCCGCGTCAGCCCGCCGGTTGTACCGGTCGCACCGCGTCGTGAAGCCCCTCTGGATCGAGGTCTGCACCGTTCGCCCACACCAGCGTGCCCAGCTCTGGATCCACGCTGACCCTGTTGAACTGAGCAATATCACGGAGCGGCTCGAACATCTCGCCCCAGAGCTCGTCGGCCAGGTCGATGTCGCCGACGACCCCGTCGCTGAACGTCAGCCGGAGGCTGTACTCACCGAGGCGCTCCACGCGCGTGACCTTGACCATTTCCCAATCCTAGGCGAGCGGCTCGATGGACGCCAGCGCCGTGCGCTCGATCACACGTTGCCAGTTGTCTCGCAGCTCCTGCTCGTGCAGCGCCGCCCATTCCATGACATGCCCGAGCGCCCTCACCGGCAGAGAACCGTCGAGCACCACCAGCGGCTCGATTCCGATCGACGCCTCATGCTCCCCATAGGTCGCGTGAAAGTGGGCCGCATGGTGCTGTCCGCCGGTCTCCCAGTACATGGTGATGACGATGCCGTAGAAGGCGCTGATCCGCGGCATGTCAGCCGGTGGTGATCAGGCGGGTGAGCCGGTCGGCCGCGTCGTCGTGCAACTCCTGGAGGACGTCGGCGTACGTGTCGGCCGTGATGCCGATCGTCGAGTGTCCGAGCACAGTGCTGACCACCTTCAGCTCCGTCCCGCTCGCCAGCATCAGGGTCGCGGCGGCGTGGCGCAAATCGTGGAAGCGACGCACGGTCAGGCCAGCTCGGCTAAGGCCGTTCTCGAAGCGATGGGTCATCCCCGTCGCCTCCACCGGATGACCGGTGGAGCGCGTGAACACCAACCCGGCGATCGGCTCGTGCCATGCCGACCCGATGCGGAGGCGAGCCTCGCACTGCCGCTGCCGCTGGACTGTGAGCAGCGCGACCAGGGGATCGGGAATCCGCAACGTCCGCCGAGACCGCTTCGTCTTTGGCTCGAGGATCTTGAAGAGCACCTCCGGGTCGGATTGCTGGTCACGAGGGATTCGATGGAGCGCGCCGGTGACGCGCAGAACCTTGCGCTCCAGGTCAACGTCGTCCCAGCGCAGTCCGAGGATCTCGCCCTGACGCATGCCGAGATACAGGGCCGTGCCCACGACCGCCTCGAGCTCGGTACCGCGGAAGGCATCGAGGATCGCTCGAGCTTCCTCGGGGCGCACCGAGGCTGCCCGCGTCGCGGACACCTCGAGGGGCTCGGCCAGGGCTGCGGCGTTGCGAGCCACGGTGCCCCATCGCTGCGCGTCAGCCAGGGCCGCGCGCAGAACCGCGCGGGCATGGTTGACCGTTCGAGGCGCGAGGCCGCCGGCGACCGCCTGGCGCATGGCGATGTTCACCTGCTGCGGGGTCAGCTGCGCCAGCTTGGCCCTCCCCAAGAGAGGAATCAGCTGGTACTTGATGAGGCTGCGGTACCGCCGCATGGTGGTCGGGCGGATGCTGGTCTTCCCCTCGATCCAGGTGGCGAGAAAGTCGCCCACGGTCTGGCGGTCGGAGGCCGGTGCCACCCCAAGAGCGAGCCCGCGGATTGCCGCATTCATCTTGGCGACCGCGTCGGCGCGGCTCTTGCCATACAGGCTGCGCCGGACCTGGCGACCTCTCGCGTCAAAGCCGACCGTGACGCGCGCCTCCCACTGACCCGGGCGTCGCTCCCGGATCGTCCCTTCGCCAAGGCCCCGGCGCCTGCTCGTCACCCTGTTCTCCCTGAAGCTGTAGGGGTCCTGTAGGGGTACATTAGGGGTGTTGGCATGCTGGCGTCAACCAAGCAGCTCACTCTCAGCGGCCTACCGCGGCCTCATTTGAACTCGAATGAGACTACCGGGCCCGGGAATTGAACCCGGACGGGGGTTGCCCCCCAGCGGTTTTTAAGACCGCCGCGTCTGCCATTTCGCCAGCCCGGCACGCGGATTCTATGGGTCCGCGTGGTGTCCGGCCCGGGTCGGCACTGTCCGGCCTGCGGATTCAGGGACGGCCGTATACTCCTGGAGCAGATGTTCGGTCGACGCCCCGACGCAACCTACCGGCGAAGCCAGAGCGCAACCGGGCTCCCTGTGCAACCGAGCCCGATCGCGCGGGGACTGGCGCTGCGCGTGATCGACTCGTCGGAGGACCCGGTCGAGCGCAAACGCCTGGGCCAGTTGCTCATCGATGAGCTCGACGCGCTTGCCGGCCTCCCCCACTGCGACCTGGTGGTGGCCGATCGCGCGCAGGTCCATTCGCACAACGGGCAGCGACTGCAGAGCAAGACGTATGGGTACTACCGCTGCACGTTTGCCGACGGTGTCGTGAAGACGGCGCGCATCCGCATCTACCACCGGACTGCGGTGCGCCAGCAGGTGATCACCACCAAGGTGTTTCTCAACACGCTGCTCCATGAATGGGAGCACCACCATGATTTCGCGGGGCTTCGTCTCCCACGCTCGCCCCACACCGCAGGTTTCTATGCGCGGCTTCGCGCGCTGGCCGGCGCTTTGGAGGTTGGCTTCGTGATGCCGCCCGAGCCAGGTGCCGACGGTACAGCGCAGACTTCAGCCGCCTGATCCGGTCCCCCACCGGCGCGTGATGTAATCGACCCTAGATATGCGCGACTCTCTTATCGCGATTACCGGGGCGACGGGCAACGTCGGCAGCCGCGTCGCGAAGCTCCTCGCAGCTCGCGGCGAGCGTCAGCGGTTGATCGTGAGAGACGCAGACCGCGCACCACAGTTGGAGGGCGCGGAGGTCAGCGTGGTGTCCGGCTACGCCGCCACGGATGAGCTGCGCCGGGCGGTGCAAGGCGCGGAGACGGTATTTCTCATACCCGCGCATGAGTCGGCAACCCGCGTTGCCGAGCATGCCTCAGCTGTCGACGCGATCGTCGCGGCCGGCGTGCATCGCCTCGTCTACCTCTCGTGGGTGAACGCCTCGCCAGATCTGGTCTTCACGTTCGGTCGCCACCACTTCGCCACTGAGCAGCACATCCGTGCCAGCGGCATCCCGTTCACGTTTCTGCGCATGCCCTTTTACGTGGACGTCATTCCCAGCCTGGTCGGAGCCGACGGCATCATCTCCGGTCCTGCCGGCGACGGCCGCGTTGCCGCCGTGCTCCGCGACGATATTGCGGAGAGCGCCGTTGCCACTCTGCTCGGCGAGGGCCATGTTGGAAAGACGTACAACCTCACCGGCTCTGAAGCATTCACATTCACCGAGGCAGCCAAGGTGATGTCCCGGGTCTCCGGAAAATCGATTCGCTTTCACAACGAGACCATGGACGAGGCATACGCGTCACGTGCCAAGTACGGTGCACCCGACTGGGAGGTCGACGGGTGGGTGACGACGTACGCGGGCGTCGCTGCGAACGAGCTCTCTCGCGTGAGCGACGACGTGCGCATCCTGACCGGCCGCGAGCCGGGGAGCCTCACCAGGTATGTCGAGACGAATCCCGATAGCCTGGCCCACGTCGTCAGCTCGCCAGCCCCTGAGTAACCTTCGAGAAGAGGTGACCGGCCTCGTGGCCGACGAGCTCCACCACCAGGACGACCAGCGCGATGGTCACGAGGGTGACCCCGAGGGACGCAACCGTGCGCATCCGGCGCTGACGGCGAATACCGGTCGACATCGTCGACATCACGAACCCCCCGGTCGAACTAGTCCCTTCCGGCGCCCCCGCGCCACGTCATCACAGTATTACTGAACGCGTCACAAGGTGCAAGCGCGAGATCGAGGGTCAGCCTGCCTTGCTTGCCGCCTCCCCCGCACGATCAAGGCGCGCCAGGAAGGGGACAGCGCCGACACTGGTGAAGATCTCGCGAGCCTCGTCATCCTCGCCGTCCGAAGCGAGCCCGGGTCCACGAAGGATCGCGCGGTCAAGAGCGCAGAGCGCGAGGTCCAGGGGTGAGTCGAGGGTGCGCCATGCTTCGAGGGCTCGAACGTAGCCGGCTGCGGCTTCATCCCGCCGTCCTTCGAGGGCGGCGATTCCGGCGTCGGCGGTGAGCCGGTTGGCGGCGAGCCATCGGCCACGAAACGCGTGCATGGCGTCACGGGCCGAGCGGGCTCGCGCCGGATCGCCGAGCCAGAGCGCCGCCCGCATCTGCACCGCGAGTGCCCCTGGGGCGTTGATACCGGATGGCTCTGCGTCCAGCGAGGTTGTCGCTTCGTCGTAAGCAGCTTCCAGGTCACCGGTGGCGAGATGCGTCTGACAGCGCCCCAGATAGTTGTTGGAGCGCGCCGTCATATCCTCGGTTTCCGCTGCTGCGAACGCTGTGGCGAGGCGCTCGAGCGCAAGTGATGTATTCCCGGTCCAGCCGGCCAGCACCGCCTCGCACAATTCGAGCTGAGTCTGTCGGGACGCCGGCAGCTCCCGCTGGTGCACCGCGTCGAGTGCCAGGCGAGCCTCCTCCCAGCGTCCGAGGCCGATTGCCCCCTCCGCGGCATTGAGGAGGTTCACCGTCTCGAGGCTTCGGTGGCCTGCCCGTCGCGCCAGGTCGGCCGCATCGAGTTGTAGCTGAATCCCTTCGTGAGGATCGTCGTCGATCGCGAAGATGGACGTATAGAGCATGGCGATCGCCTGCTCGACGAGCGATCCGGTGGACTCCGCAAGACCCACTCGTCCACGGGCGAGCATGAGCGCTTCACGGTGGCGGCCAAGTCGGAACATGGCAGCGGACTTCGCACCGATCGCGCGCGAAAGCAGCTCGTTGTCGTCGATGCTCTCGGCGAGCTTGCAGGCAGTCTCGGCCCAGATGAGCGCCGACTCGGAGGCGCCGGAGGCGCTCTGCAGCGACGCGAGCGTGGACGCGAGGTCGGCGCGGGTTCGGTCGCTCCCTGATTCTCCAAGCTCGGCCAGCTCGTGCTCCGCTCTCGAGATCGCGTCGGAAACGCGCGCAAGACCATCTCCGAGCGCCCACGTCAGACGCGCGACGCTTCGGCCCGCAGCATCGATGTCGCCTGCACTCTTGTGCAAAGCGGCAGCAGCCTCATAGTGCGCGATCGACCGATCGAACGCGTCGGTCCTGGACGCGGCATCGCCGGCCATGTCGAGCAGTGCCGCGCGAGCCGACGCGTCATCCGTGAGCGCCAAAGCGTCCTCGGCGTACGTCAGCGCCTGCTCGGCCGAGCCGAGTGTCAGCGCGCGGCGTGCGGCCGAGGTGAGCCATTCACGCGCTCTGGCGGTGAGCGCGTCCCGCTCGGGACCCTCGGTGGTTGCGCGTTGTGCTTCGACGTAGTGCGCTGCCACCACGCCAACCAGTTCTTCATCGTCCAGCTCCTCGAAGTGAGCGGCTGCAGCCACGTGTTTCGCGCGGCGCTCAGGCCTGGCCAGCGTTCCGTAGGCAACCTCTCGGATGAGCCCCTGGACAAAGCCGTACTGGCCTCGTTCGGGAGATCGGGGGTCGGTGACCAGCACCAGCAACTCTTTGCGCACCAGGTCCCGCAGTGGGGCGGCGAGGGCCACCGGTTCGCGTCCGGACACGGCCGCCAGGGCCTCCACAGCGAAGCGCTGGCCGATCACCGATGCGTTCTGCAGCAGCAATCGCTCTTCCGGCGGCACGCCATCGAGGCGAGACGCGATGAGCGCATGCAGCGTATCCGGAATGTCCAGTGGTCCAAGGGTCCCAGCGACGCTCAGGACGCCCTCGTGCTCCACCAGCTCGCCGCGGTCGACGAGCATTCGGATCGTCTCCACGGCATAGAGGGGAACGCCCTCCGAACGCTCCAGCACCTGCTCGACGATTGCCTCAGGCAGGCCGGCGACAAAGCCCCGAAGCAATGCTCGCATCGCCGGCGGCGCCAGCGGCTCGAGGTACAGCGCAGTGAATGAGCGCTGCCCGGCTCCCCACGTCGGGCGCCGCTGGATCAGTTCTGGGCGCGACAGGGTCAGGACGAAGAGNNTGCAGATCCTCGAAGACCAGCACAGTCGGCCCGTGATCCGCAATGCGCTCGAAGAACGTCCGCCATGCGGAGAAGAGCTCCTCTCGGTCCCCTCCGGGCGGGTCGGCAAGACCGAGCAGATACGCCAGCGCCTGGTCGACCCAACGTCGCTCCTCCGGGTCCGAGATGAATTCGGCGACCGAGGCCGACAGCTTCGCTCGCGCCGGGGACGGGGCTTCCCCTTCTGTGATCCCCGCGCGCATCCGCACCATCTCCCCGAGCGCCCAGAAGCTGACACCCTCACCGTAGGACGGGGACCGGCCTTGCTGCCAGTAAATGGTTGCGGCGAGGCCGTCGATATATTTGAGGAATTCCCAGGCGAGGCGACTCTTGCCGATGCCGGCGAAGCCGGTCACCGACACGAGGCGAACCCGCTGCTCCCGCGTTGTGGCGTGGAGTAGCTCCTTGAGAAGGCGTAGCTCCTCTTCCCGGCCGACGAACGGCGGTTCCGCCCGATGAGATCGTCCCACGCCACGGCGCTGCGCCACCACTCGCTCGGCCTCCCACACCGGGACCAGCTCCGCCTTGCCCTTCAGGGTCAGGGCATCACGGGCGGCGAACGCGATAGCCGGGCCTGCAGCTCGCATCGTCGCCTCGCTGACGAGGACCGTTCCTGGTGCAGCAGCCGACTGAACGCGGGAGGCCGTGTTCACCAGGTCGCCCGCGACCATGCCCTGGCCCGCCGCCCCCAAAGTCACGGCTGCGTCGCCGGTGGTGACCCCCGCCCGGGCCATCAGGGATGGGGCGCCGACTTCGGAGCCGAGCGCCGCCACGGCAGCCACGATCTCGAGGGCCGTTCGTACCGCCCGCTCGGCATCGTCCTCGGTCGCTGCCGGTGCTCCCCATACTGCCATGACGGCATCGCCGATGAACTTCTCGACCGTACCGCCGTAGCGCTCGATGAGGGCGCGACAGACGTCGAAGTACCGGGACAGCAGATCGCGAACCTCTTCGGGGTCGCGGGATTCGGAAAGCGTCGTGAATCCGACAAGGTCGGCGAACAGCACCGAGACGAGACGGATCTCGGCAACCACCGTCGACGAGGACGCGACCGGGCTGATGGCGGTTGATGCCCGTGCCGGCGCCAGGTCGGGAGTGGCGATCGCGGCCCCGCACTCCCCACAGAATTTTGCTCCGACGACGTTGGTTGCGCCGCACGCCGCGCAGACGCGAGCCAGCGGCGCCCCGCATTCGCCGCAGAACTTGCGCTCCGGAGCGTTGTTCTCGCCGCAGTTCGAACAGACCACGCCGNNTTCAGCGGTTGACCGCTCCCATCCCCGCCGCGTCGTAGCGTTCCCCTGCGACGGCGGGCAGCTCGGCCTCGATGCGCGCGATGTCGTCGGCGGTGAGTTGGACGTCTGCGGCGGCAGCGTTCTCCTCGAGGTATTTCCGACGCTTGGTTCCGGGGATCGGGACGAGGTCATCGCCCTGCGCCAGCACCCAGGCGATGGCCAGCTGCGCCGGGGTGATCCCTTTCGTTGCCGCGATCTCGGCGATCTTCGCTGCGAGCTGCAGGTTCGCGGCCAGGTTGTCGCCGGTGAAGCGCGGCCCGCGCCGCCGGAAGTCTCCTTCGTCGAGCTCGTCCGGCGACGTGAACCGTCCGGAGAGGAACCCGCGTCCGAGCGGCGAGTACGGGACGAATCCGATGCCCAGCTCCCTGCAGACGGGAATCACGTCGGCTTCCGGATCACGCGACCAGAGGGAGTATTCCGTCTGTACCGCGGTGATCGGATGCGTCGCGTGAGCGCGCCTGATCGTGTCCGGTGCGGCTTCGCTGAGCCCGAGATGACGAACCTTGCCCTGATGGACGAGCTCCGCCATCGCACCCACGGTCTCCTCGATCGGGACATTGGGGTCAACGCGGTGCTGGTAGTAGAGATCGACATGGTCGGTGCCGAGCCGGCGCAGCGACCCTTCAATCGACGTCCGTACGTGGTTGGCGGATCCGTCGAGAGGGCCAAGCGTGGACAGGTCGCCCGCCTTTGTCGTCGGCTCGATCCGGCGTGCGAACTTCGTGGCGATCACATACTCATCGCGGTGGGCGTCGATCGCGCGACCGATCAACTCCTCGTTGGTCATCGGGCCGTACAGCTGCGCTGTGTCCAGAAAGTCGATGCCGAGCTCCAGCGCCCGGCGGATGGTTGCAATCGATTCGCTGTCGTCGGCCGAGCCGTAGAAGGCCGACATGCCCATGCAGCCGAGCCCGAGGGCTGATACCTCGAGCGATCCGAGCCTGCGTCGTTTCACTGCCGCTCTCTCCGCACCCGGTCGACTCTACAAGTCATGTCACAACACACCGGTGCGTCTGACGGTGTCCGCCGGAACCGGCTCCCGTGTCTCACCGATCCTGCACGCGAGGGTGCGTGCGTGGGTCCTTCGGCGACAATGTCGAATTCCAGGTTACGAGGCGACGTAGCCAAGTGGTAAGGCACGGGTCTGCAAAACCCTGACCGTGGGTTCGATTCCCACCGTCGCCTCCAAATGCCGGGTATCCTCACGGCGTGTCTGTGACCGAGGCTGTGCGCACGCGTGCCCATGCAGACCTGGCCGAGCGGGCGCGTCGAGTCCTCCCGGGCGGCGCCACGCACGCATCGCGCACCTACGATCCGCGGATCTACGTCGCCCGATCGAGTGGATCGAGGAAGTGGCTCATCGACGGCACCGAGCTGATCGACTACACGATGGGTCACGGCGCGCTCCTCCTCGGGCACGCGCACCCGGCCGTGGTGGCGGCGGTCCAGGAGCAGGTATCGCGCGGCACGCATTACGGCGCGGCGCATCCGCTCGAAGTCGAGTGGGCTGAGCAGATCGTGTCGCTGGTGCCGTCGGCCGAGAAGGTTCGATTCACCGCGTCTGGCACCGAGGCGGTGATGCTCGCGCTACGAGTGGCGAGGGCGGCCACCGGCAGGGACCGCATCGTCAAGCTCCAGGACCACTTCCACGGCTGGTCCGATGTGGTCAGTCCCTACCTCGATGCCGAGGGCCAGACGAACACGCCGGTTGGGGTGCCCGAGGCACTCGGCCTGCTGACCTCTGTCGTCCGGACGGACAACCCCCGCGATCTCGAGGCGACGCTTGCCCGTGGTGACGTGGCCGCGTTGATCATGGAACCGTCAGGCGCCCATTACGGCCAGGTGCCGCTCGATCCCGCATTCATCGCCGCGGCCCGGGCCGCATGCACGGCGTCGGGCACGGTGCTCGTCTTCGACGAGGTGGTGACCGGCTTCCGCGTCTCCCCCGGCGGCATGCAGGTAGTGCTGGGGATCACGCCGGATATCAGCGTGCTCGGCAAGGTGATGGCCGGCGGCCTGCCGTCGGGTGCAGTTGCCGGCCGCGCCGACCTCCTCGAGTTGCTGGCGACGACGATCGCTCACCCGGGGACGTTCAATGCCAACCCGCTCAGCGCCGTGGCCGGCATCGCGACCCTCCGCCTCGTCGCCGACGGCGGCCCGCAGCGCACCGCCGATGCGTTCGCGATGAGCCTCGCCACCGAGTGGACCGCCGCGCTCGCCTCGGCCGGCATCCCCGGAACCATCCGCCGCCTCTCGAGCATCCTCCACATCTTCCTGGGCGAACCCACCGCGCAGGCGCGGATCGCCAACGCGATGCGGGCCGAGGGAGTCGACATCCTGAACACGAGCGCGTTCTGCTCGTCGGTGCACACGATCGCCGACCTCGAGCAGTCGGTGGCGGCCTTCAGCCGGGCGATCGTCGCGGCCTCGGGCCGGCCCTAACCGCGAGGGCTGGCCCTCAAGCGGGCCTAGATGATCCCGTGGCGCTGTGCCCAGAGCGCCGCCTGGACCCGGTCCTCGACGCCCAGGCGATCGAACACCGAACCCAGGTGGGCTTTGACCGTTTTCTCGCTGATGCCGAGGCGCCAGGCGATCTGCTTGTTGCTCATCCCGCGGCCGACGAGCGTGAGCACGTCGAGTTCGCGCTGGGTGAGGTCGTCGAGCGGGCGGCGCTTGATCCGGTCGCGGAGCAGCTCCTTGGCGGCCTTGGGCGACAGCGGTGTGTCTCCCTTCGCGGCCGAACGGATGCCGTTGAGGAGCTCCTGCGGCTCGGTGTCCTTGAGGAGGAAGCCGACAGCCCCGTTGTCGATGGCCTCGACGACCATGTCGTGCTCGGAGTACGACGTGAGCATCACGACCTTGGTGCCGGCCACCGCCTTGAGCATCCGACGCAGCGCCTCGAAGCCGTTCATGCCCGGCATCGAGATGTCCATCAGCACGATGTCCGGGTGCTCCTCGACGGCGTACGCCACCGCCTCCTCGCCGTCCGACGCCGCGCCGACGACCTTGATATCGGTGGTCCCGTTGAGGAGGGACGTCAGCCCTCGCCTCACCAACGGGTGGTCATCGACAATGAGCACTCGAATGGGAGTGGGTTGCGTAACGTCCACAGTCGTGGCCCAGCCTAACCGATATCTCTCGTATTTGAGAAAGAAGTCGGCGGTGGCACCGACCCAGCAGAACCGCGATACACCCGGTGCCGCGGGGAGGGGGAGCCCGCGAGGGTAAACCACTTAACTGGGTCGGCGCCCGCCCGCCTATCAGGGGGACTTGCGTTTCGAAAGAGGTGAATTCCCGTCGCGACGATAGTCAGCCCGCCGCTATCCCGGCGTTGCTAGGCCAATCGTCTTAAGACCGCTCCTGGCGCCGACCCAGCGCTTCGCGATTCGATTCGAGCCGTCTCGCGACCGCCTCCTCGGCGCCGTGGTCCGAAGGGTCGTAATACCGGTGTCCCCGGAGCGACTCGGGCAGGTGCTCCTGTTCCACCACTCCCCCCTCGTGGTCGTGCGCGTACCGGTAGCCGGTGCCATACCCCATGGCCCGGCCGAGGCCGGTCACGGCGTTGCGGAGGTGCAGCGGCACCGGCTGGTTCAGCGTCTCGGCCACGTCCGCCGACGCGGCGAAGTAGGCGCGAAGCACGCTGTTGCTCTTGGGAGCCGCGGCAAGGTACAGCGCAGCCTCGGTGAGCGGCAGGAATCCCTCGGGCATCCCGATGAAGTGCGCCGCCTGCTGGGCCGCGACCGCGACACTCAGCGCGTGGGGATCGGCGAGCCCGATGTCCTCAGCTGCGAGGATCACCATCCTGCGGGCAACGAAGAGCGGGTCCTCGCCGGCCTCGAGCATCCGCGCGAGCCAGTACACGGCTGCGTCGGGGTCGCTCCCTCGGACCGATTTGATGAATGCCGAAATCAGCCAGTAGTGCTGGTCGCCGGCCCGGTCATAGAGGAGTGCCGGATTCTGCAGGGCACCCTCGATGTCGGCCGCGGTCACCCGCACCACTCCCGAGGCGTCCTGGACCGCAGCCTGGACCGCGAGCTCGAGTGAGTTGAGGGCGATGCGCGCGTCGCCGCCGCACAGCGAAACCAGACGGTCGATCGCGTCGGGATCGACGGCCACGTGCTGACTTCCCAGCCCGCGGCCGCTGTCGGTGAGCGCGCGGTCGATGAGCTTGCGCAGGTCCGCGGCTTCGAGCGCCTCGAGCCGGATGACGCGGCTCCTCGACAGCAGGGCGGCGTTGACCTCGAAGGACGGGTTCTCCGTGGTGGCGCCGAGCAGCGTAACGGTCGCGTTCTCCACGTGGGGCAGCACCGCGTCCTGCTGACCCTTGTTGAAGCGATGGATCTCNNTCTCGTCGATGAAGAGCACGGTCCTTCGCCCTGTTCGCAGACGTTCGCGGGCTCGCTCGACCACCTTGCGCAGGTCGGCAACGCCGGCGCTGGTTGCGCTCACCGCTTCGAAGCTCGCATTGCTTGCGCCCGCGATGAGTGCGGCGAGCGTAGTCTTGCCGCTCCCCGGCGGACCCCAGAGGATCAGCGACGGCACCTCGCCGGCATCGACTGCCCTGCGCAGGACGGTGCCGGCGCCGATGGC
>PKYW01000002.1 GCA_003132805.1 Candidatus Dormiibacterota bacterium
CTGGTGATGGGCAACCGGTTCAAGGGCGGCATAGAGCCCGGGGCGATGCCGCCGCTGCACCGGTATCTCGGCAACCCGGTGCTCAGCTTCGTCGGACGGCTGTTCTTCCGCAGCAAGATCGGCGACTTCCACTGCGGGCTGCGCGGATTCAGCGTCGATGCATTCCGGCGCATGCGGCTCAACACGACCGGCATGGAGTTCGCGAGTGAGATCGTTGTCAAAGCATCACTGGCGAGCATGAAGATCAGCGAGGTGCCGATACAGCTCCACAGAGACGGCCGAAGCCGCCCTCCGCATCTCCGGACCTGGCGAGACGGATGGCGGCATCTGCGCTTTCTGCTGCTCTTCTGCCCTCGGTGGCTGTTCCTGATCCCCGGCCTGGCGTTGATGCTGATGGGGTCGGCGGTGACGCTCTGGTTGCTCGGCGGTACACGGCACATCGGCTCGATCGGGCTGGATGTTCACACCATGCTGGTCAGCGGCATCTTCGCGTTGATCGGCTACGAACTGATCCTCTTTGCGGCGTTCATCAAGATCTTTGGCATGCGCGCAGGCTTTCTTCCTGGCGACGCCCGAACCGAGCGGTTCTTTCGCGTGGCAACCCTGGAAAAAGGACTCATGGTCGGCGGCGTGGTCACACTGATCGGGTTCGCTCTCGTGTTCCTGGCGGTGGTGAAATGGAGCCACAACGGCTACGGCGCCCTCGATACCGAGGCCTCGATGCGCCCGCTGATCGTCGCTGTACTGCTCATCGCCGGTGGGGTGCAAACCGTGTTCGCCAGCTTCGTGATGAGCATGCTCGGGATTCGCGATAACGTCGTCGTGCGACCGTCGATCGTGCTCGAGCCCATCCTTGTTGGATACGACGTGAGCGATACCGGGGATCGCTCGTCGCTGACCGGTCGTCGAGCCAGGGCCGTTCTCGGTCCATAACGGAGACCAGCATGTTATTGCGTCCCCAGGTGAACAGCAAGGCCATCGAGGCCCCGCCGGCCACGGTGCGCTTTGCCGCGGTCGGACTGGGATGGGTCACGACGCATCGGCATATCCCTTGGCTCGGACGCACGTCCGGGGCGCAACTCGTGGGTGTGATCGATCGGCAACCCGAGCGCGTCGACAACGTGGCGGCCCGTTTCGCGCTCACGCACCGAGCGGTCAGCTCAGACGCGGATGGCGTCGCATGGCTCGACGATATCGACGCGGTGACCATCGGGACGGCGCCGATGAGTCACCACGCGGTTGCATCCGGTTTCCTGCGGCGCGGCAAGGACGTGCTCCTCGAGAAACCGCTGACCATGACCGTCGCGGAGTCTCTCGACCTCGTCGAGTTGGCGGCGCGCAATGGGCGGGTGCTTGGCGTGGTGCACAATTTCCAATTCGCCCGGTCGGTGCGCCGAGCGTTGCGAATGCTCGAGCGTGGGTCGCTTGGGTCACTCCGCGAGGTCTGGGGGCTGCAGCTCTCCAACCCACTGCGACGTCTCCCTGTCTGGTACGAGGAGCTACCACTCGGGTTGTTCTACGACGAGTCCCCGCACTTCTTCTACCTGATGCGACGCTTCCTGGGTGACAGCGTCACCGTCGGGGATGCGACGGTCGTCCATCGCGCGGGAAGGCAGACGCCCGTCTCAGTCGGCGCACAGCTGGTTGGTGGCGCGGCGCCAGGGCGCATCGACATGCACTTCGAGGCGCCCGTCAGCGAATGGCAGCTGATGGTGGTGGGATCGCGACGTCTCGCGATCATCGACATCTTCCGCGATATTCTCGTCACCCTGCCCAATGACGGGGAGCACAGCGCGCGCGACATCCTTCGCACCAGCGCCGAAGCGGGCATCCGTCATCTCGCCGGGGCTGTGACGTCGGGAATGCTGCATGCGGCCGGCCGTCTGGCGTACGGCAACGACGAGGTGATGCATCGATTCGTTTCGTCATGCCGGACTCGCGCAGATCCGATCCGTATCAGCGGCGCCGACGGCGCCGCGGTGGTGGCGTTGCAACACGCTGTCCTCACTGCGGGCTAGGACCGATGCGAATCCTCGCGTCGAGCAACTACTTCCCTGAGCACATCGGGGGGATCGAGCGGGTGGCGGGCGATTTGGTTCATGCCCTGCGGGCGCGCGGTCACTCTGTTCAGTGGGTCGCTGCCGAACCGACGGACTATCCGCACTGCGGCGATGCCGAGGACGCGCCGATTCCCGCCTGGAACGTCGCCGAGCGACGTCTGGGGTTTCCATATCCGATCCCTGATCCACGGTACCGGCGGACACTCGGGGAGATCGTGGAGGCAAGTGACGTCGTGCATCTGCACGACTGCCTCTACGCCACCAACCTCTTGCTCTTTCGGGCGGCGCTGCGATTCGGGCGGCCGGTGGTGATCACACAGCACGTCACCGAAGTGCCATACCGGCGCTGGCTGGTGCGCTCCGTCCAGGGCGAGGCGTATCGCCTGTTGGCCGAGCCGATGCTTCGCCGGGCGGACCACGTGATCTTTGTCAGCGAGCGAGTCCGGGCGCGTTTTGCGAATGTCGTCAGCCGCCGTCGCAGCGAGGTGATCGAGAACGGTATCGATACATCCCAACTGGCGCTGACGGCCGCGCCGGAGCGCTGCCGGGTCCGCCAGGAACTCGGCTTTGCAGACCACGACACCGTGTTGCTGTTCGCGGGTCGGTTCGTCGCGAAGAAAGGACTGGCGCACATACGCGCTGCGGCGGCGCAGCAGCCGTCCTGGCGATGGCTCCTCGTGGGCCGCACGGACGACGAGGATCCGAGGACCTGGCGATTGCCGAACATCACNNCACGGTCCTCGAGCCTGTGGGGCATGAGCGCATGGCATCGATGTACGCCGCAGCAGATCTGCTGGTGGTGCCATCGACCGGCGAAGGGCTGCCGGTCGTTATCCAGGAAGCGCTGGTCTGTGGCACTCCAGTGCTCACGAGCGTCGATACCGCCTCGGGAGTTGCGGGCCCCGGTGGACTGGTGAGCGAGTGGGATCCAACGCTCGATTCCCTCGTTAGCGCGATCGCGCGAGCCCTGACTCAAGGTGGCGATGCGTATGAGATCTCGAGCCAGGCGCGCCATCGTTGGGATCTCGGTAAGGTCGCGAGCCGCTACGAAACAGTGATGGAGTCCGCTCTCGCCAGTCCACGCCGAGCGATGCTGACTCGCGGATAAGCCGCGACCGTCGTCTCGGTGGCCGGGAACGTCGCAATCGCG
>PKYW01000060.1 GCA_003132805.1 Candidatus Dormiibacterota bacterium
GGCGCGGCGATGATCGGCTGGTACGGCACCGCGATGCTGTGCTACGTCACGCCCAAGGAGCACCTCGGCCTCCCCGATCGGCAGGACGTGAAGGACGGCGTGATCGCGTACAAGATCGCAGCGCACGCCGCCGACCTCGCCAAGGGACACCCGGGCGCGCAGCAGTGGGACGACGCACTGTCCCAGGCACGCTTCGATTTCCGCTGGGATGACCAGTTCAACCTGAGCCTCGATCCGGAGACCGCGCGGTCGATGCACGACGAGACACTGCCGGCTGCGGGCGCGAAGGTCGCGCACTTCTGCTCGATGTGCGGGCCGAAGTTCTGCAGCATGCGCATCACCCAGGACATCCGCGATTACGCGCGCGACCACGGTGTCGGTGAGGATCAGGCAGTGCGTCTCGGGATGGAGGAGAAGGCGATCGAGTTTCGCGAGCTCGGCGGGCGGATCAACGTTCCTCAATAACCAGGCGATGTAACCAGTTCGCGGGGCACTGGTTAGAGTGGTATGACCGTGCGCACGAGGCAATTGCCGTGATCCGGCTGCGACGGCCGGCCATCGCCGCGGTCGGTTTCCTGACTCTCGCGGCGGCGATCGCGCTTCCTTTGTGGACGCTCGCCGACGGCAGCACATCGCACGCGATCGCAGACCTCCCGACAGAGACGACACCGGCCACGACGCCGACCGCTTCAGCACCCACGGCGTCGCCGGCGAGCACGGACGCCGGCGCCGTGTTTCTGGCAGCCCCGATCATCAAGCAGGATCTCGCGCTCGACTGCGAGTCGGCCGCGCTCCAGGTCGCCCTGGCGGTGCAGCACATCGACGTCCCGCAGGACCAGATCTTCTCGAGCCTGCCTCAGGATCCACGCTCACCGGTGCTCGGCTCAGACGGGTACCCGGTCCGCTGGGGCGACCCGTTCACGGCATTCGTCGGTGACGTCAACGGGTACGAACCCGACTTCACCGGATACGGCGTGTACTACCCGCCGATCGTCGCCGCCGCACAACGATATGGAGCGGTGGCCGACGGCCACACCGGATGGACGATCGCCGAGATCGTCGCCCAGCTTCGCCTCGGCAACTCGGTCGTCATGTGGCTCACTTCCGACTTCAAAGCGCATGCCCCTCGCTACTGGACGGCCTGGGACGGAACGCGGGTGCCCTGGGCGATCGGTGAGCACGCCGTTCCGGTGATCGGCTACGACCCCGTCCGAGGCACGATCACGTTCGTCGACGTGCTCTACGGCGTCGAGCGAACCATGACGACGCAGGCGTTTGCCGCGGCGCTGACGACGTTCGACGGCATGGGGGTCGCGGTTTCCTGAGCTCGGGCGATGGGGATCAGACCCAGGCGTGCGCGGCGGGGGCCCCAGCGCCAACAGGCCCTGGACCAGATTGTTGTTGTCGGGCCTCGCGCTGTGCCTCTCAGTGATATCTCCGACTGTGCGTAACGCACGACGATTCGTGGCATATTCGACGCCGGGCGAAACCGACGGGTGCGATATGCTCCGCTGAGCAACCCGAGCTTGTGCGATCCGCCTAGTTGGAGGCCACCCATTGTCAGCGTCCACCCGAAGGGAAGCGCCCCCTGACCTCCTCGCCAAGGTGGAGGCGGCGCAGGTGCGGGCCATCGATCTCCAGTTCACGGATGTCGTCGGCGGTGTGAAGACCGTCACCATCCCCGCCTCGCAGCTGAGCGAGGCGATCGAGCACGGCACCTGGTTCGACGGNNGACCCGTCGACGTTCCAGATCCTCCCGTGGGGTGACGAGAGCACCGCCCGGCTGATCTGCTGGGCGACGACTCCGGACGGCGAGCCCTACCAGGGCGATCCGCGCGGCGTGCTCCGGCGCGCCGTCGAGCACGCCGCGCGCCTCGGCTTCGAGTACCGGGTCGGGCCGGAGGTGGAGTTCTTCATCCTGGAGCGGATCGCGGACGGTTCGCTGGTGCCGACCCGCAACGATCGAAGCTCGTATTTCGACTTCTCGAGCGACGGCAACCGCGACCTGCGCCAGCGGATGGTGAGCGCGTTGATGAGCCTGGGCATCGCCGTCAACACGTCGCATCACGAGATCGCGGGGGGCCAGCACGAGATCGACATCGACGCCGCGCACGCGCTCAAGGCCGCCGATGACCTGATCACCTTCCGCTACGCGCTCAAGGCGGTTGCCCAGCAATCGGGGGTGATCGCCACCTTCATGCCCAAGCCCTTCGACGGCAAGCCGGGCAGCGGGATGCACGTCCATCAGAGCCTCATGCGCCTGCGCGATTCCGGGAACGCCTTCGCCGGTGACGATGCCTACGGGCTCAGCGATGTCGCCCAGCATTTCATCGCCGGGCAGCTCCACCACGCGGCAGGGATCAGCGCGGTGCTCGCGCCATTGGTGAACTCCTACAAGCGCCTGATCCGCGGCTTCGAGGCACCCATCTTCATCTCGTGGGCACGCACCAACCGGGGCGCGCTCATCCGCGTCCCGCACGTTGGGCGCGCTGAAGCGACCCGCGTCGAGCTTCGCAGCCCCGACCCTTCCTGCAACCCCTACCTCGCGTTCGCTGTGATGCTCCGCTGTGGGCTCGACGGTATCGAGCGACGGCTGCCGCTGCCGCCGCCGGTGGAGGAATCGCTGTATGGGTTCGACGAGGTCGAGCTCGAGCGGCGCAACGTCGGTGTGCTCCCGGACAACCTGAGGGACGCCGTCGACGCGCTCGAGGCCGATGAGGTCGTCATCGATGCCCTGGGCGATCACGTCGCAGAGCGATTCATCGCCGCCAAGCGCCTCGAATGGCAGGCGTACCGCGGGCAGGTCACGCCCTGGGAAATCGATCAGTACCTCGAGCGCTGCTGAGCGGATGCTCGCTCGATGAGCTCGCCGACACTCACGGTCAAGGACGTGTGGCGGGGGGTGCTCCCGCCGGGCACCGACCTGCTCGGCGGTGGCGGCGGTCTCGAACGCCGGGTTGAATGGGCGTGCGCGCTGCGCACCCGTCCGCCGGCCTTCGAGGCGGTGAAGGGCGGCGAGATCGCGTTCGTGCCGGTCAAGAGCATCCGCTTGCTCGACGAACGGCTCGACCTGCCCCAGGTCATGGTGAGCTTCGCCGAGAAGGGAGGCGTGGCCGTGGCGGTCGTCGGCGACGTGTCCGTCGAGAGCATCGCCGCTTCCGACCGGCTGATGATGCCGCTGCTCCGGCTGCCCGATGGGATCCACGCAACCGACGCACATCACACCTGCATTCGCTTCATCCTCGACCAGCGGGCGCTCCTCCACGAGCGGGCTCAGGAGCTGCAGCTCTCGCTCATGGACCTCGCCCTTGGAGGGGCCGGGCCGGACAAGATCATCGAGCGGCTCGCCGAGGTCACCGGGCTCGCGGCCGCATGGCTGGACGAGGTGGGAGAGGTGCGCCACCTCACCGTCGCGGACCCCTCGCTGCTCGCCGACGTCGGCGCCGGGGCAGACGCCCTGCGCCGCTGGGGAGGCACGATCGCCGCGGTCGGCGCCGATCCGCCGGTCCGGGAGTTCACGGTCGGGCGTGACGGCCTCGCCTCGCTGGTGAGCCCGGTCCCGATCCGCCGTGGGGTCGGCGGATTCGTCTGCGTCATCGGTGAGGAGCAGCGTCTCGATCAGATCGCCCGCCTCGCGGTGGCCAGAGCAGCATCCGCATGCGCCATCGAGTTCGACCGCGAGCGGGCCGTGACCGAGACCCGCGACAGGCTCGAGGGCGATTTCATCGCCTCGCTGCTCACCGGGTCGTACTCGTCCGAGCGGGTCGCGCTCGAACGGGCGCGCCGCCTCGGCGCCGACCTCTCCCGGCAGGTCGCCGTGATCGCGCTCCGTGGCTCAGTGTCCACGGCGTCCTGGGAGCTTCGAGCCCTGCGCGCCGCTCAGAACGTGGTGGCGCGACGCGAGGTCCGGGCGCTGGTCGCCGCCCACGAGGACGCCGTCTGCGTGGTGCTGATGCCCGAGCCGGACGGAGCCGTCGATGCCATGTACCGGTTCGCGGAGCTGGTGCGCAGCGAGTGCGCGCTCGCAACCGGCGACGCCACGACGTCGCTCGGCCTGGGCCGAACACACGATGGTGCGTCAGGCGTGCGCCAGTCGTTCCGCGAGGCGGAGCACGCGCTGGAGATGAGCCGCCGCCTCCTCGGGCCGGGGCGGCAGGCGAGTTTCGCCGATCTCGGTCTGCATCGCCTCCTCTTTGCCATGGCGCAGCATCCCGAGCTCAGCGATTACTACCGGGACACCGTCGGCGACCTCGTCGCCTACGACGAGCGCTCGAGCGCTGAGCTGATGGCGACGCTCGATGCGTACTTCGAAGCCAACGGATCACCTACCGAGACCGCACAGCGCCTGAAGCTGCATCGCAACACCGTCCTCTACCGGCTCCGTCGCATCGAGGAGGTCGGCCGGCTCCGCCTCGACGACCCGGCGACCAGGCTCAACCTCCATCTCTGCCTGCGCATCCGCGACGTGCTCCAGGCGGGAGCCGCACGGGGCGCTCAGCCAGAGCCGGAGGGAGTTCCCGGGTAGCTGAGCGCCCTTGATGGTCGGCGCGGGCTGCTAGTGGAGCAAGTCGAAGGTATTGGTCGCGTCGTCCACGAAGTACACGCCGCGCTGGTTTGGGGTCACGACGAGGCCGAACAGGGCCCCGTTGCCTGGCGGCGAGCCGCTCTTGTCGAGCCACTGGAACGCCACCTGCGCGCCGGCCGGGGTGGTCTCGACGATCCGTCCGTCGCCCGCGTTGACGGTGAGGATGTCGCCGTTCGGAGCCAGCGTCAGGCCGAGCGGCGCGTTGAGCCATCCGTTGGCGGTCACGTCGTTGCCGGTCAGCTCGGTGCCCGTGCGGGTGAAGGCGTTGGGGATTGCCGCGATGCGGTTGTCCGCGGTGTCGGCGACGAACAGCGTTCCCGCCGCGTTCACGGCGTCACCCGTCGGTCCCACCACCAGGGCGGCGGGGTCGGTTCGCTCCGCGAAACCAGAGCCGATGACCGCGCTCGACACCACCCACGGCAAGGTACTGCCGCCGGTGTGGAGCACGAGCCGGACCACCGTGCCGCGGTTGACCACCGCGCCGCCTGCGGCGACGGTGCCATTGAGCACGTTGGTCACGAACACATACGAGTCGGCGCCCCGGTCGACCGCGGTGAGGTCCCAGGGACCGTTGATCCCGTAAGCGCCGTTGAGCGTCTCGACGACCTGGCCGTTGCCGTTGAGGATGATCAGGCATCCCGCCCTGGCGGTCGACGACATGCCGTTGGAGGTGGGCAGCGAGCCCACGATCACCCAGTGGTTGTTCAGGATCGCGAGCGCGGTGGTCAATCCCACGCCGCCGACGCACATGCCGTGAACATCGCTGTCTGTGATGTGCGCGAACACCGAGCGCCCGCCGTGCGGCGTCATCTGCACGATGGTCGTGCCGGTGCCCTGCTCGTTCGACGCGGCGTTGAAGTTGCTGACCAGCACGTCGCCTGCCACGAGCCGGCCCCAGTTCTCGTTGACGACCGCCATCCCGTACGGGTTGACGTCGCCGTTGCCTGGCACGGTCGAGGCGATCGTGCGGACGTGTGTCAACCCCGCGAGGAACGGGCCCGACGCCGAAGCGGCGACCGAGCCGAGTGCGATGCCCGCGGTCGGGATCGCGACCATGGCGAGACTTCCCAGGATGTGACGTCCCTTCACTGCGGATGCTCCTCGGACGCCGGACAGTCTCCAGACCGCCTCTGGCGGCGCCACGTAACGAGTACGGCAGCCGGTTACGACGAGCGTTGCGAGTTCGCCTTGCTAGACTCAAGTGCGATGACCTACATCGTCACTGAGACCTGCGTCGACCTCAAGGACAAGTCCTGCATCGAGGTCTGCCCGGTTGACTGCATCCACGAGGCCACCGAGGACCGCATGGTCTACATCGATCCCGACGAGTGCATCGACTGCGGCGCGTGCGTGGATCCGTGTCCCGTCGACGCGATCTACGCTGAGGAAGATGTCCCCGAGACCCAGGTCGCCTTTGTCGATATCAACAAGGTCTACTTCAAGGACAAGGCGCTCGCGCGCTCCCAGGTCGCGGAGATCAAGCCCCCGGTCGCCACCTGACCCACTTCGAGAGACGTTTGGTTTGTGCACCACGCACAAGCCACCTCCGGAAACCCTCGGACTGGGAGTCCATAGATCGGAGCCGCCGAGAACCCTAGTCTGGATCTCGTAGTGCCGCGGCGACCGACCGGTCCTATCGGTGGCGGCGGTGAGAGGCCAGCGTCGGCGGAAGGAGTCCTATGGCAATCGATGAGTCCTTAGCCGTGAGAGTTCTAGACGAGGTGGCACCCGCGATGTCTCCGACTGCGACCAAGAAGGTGACTCCCGCCGAAGTCATCCGCAACGCGAAAGAGCTCGGCATCAAGATGGTCGACCTCCGTTTCGCTGACCTGCTCGGAAGCTGGCAGCACTTCAGCATCCCGGTTGGCGAGATGACCGAGACGCTCTTCAAGGAGGGGATCGGCTTCGACGGCTCGAGCATCCGCGGCTTCCAGAAGATCTACGAGAGCGACATGCTCCTGTTCCCGGATCCGGGTCGCACCTTCGTGGACGGCACGCTCGAGATTCCGACCCTGGCGATGGTCTGCGACATCAAGGATCCGATCACTCTTGCCGACTACAGTCGCGACCCTCGCTATGTGGCCCGAAAGGCTGAGGAATACCTGCTCAGCACGGGCATCGCCGACACGTCGTTCTGGGGTCCGGAGCTCGAGTTCTACATCTTCAACTCGGTCCGTTTCGACCAGAACACCCACGAGGGCTACTACCACATCGATTCCGACGAGGGCATCTGGAACACCGGCAAGAACGGAACGGCCAACCTCGGGTTCCGCCCGAAGCTGAAACAGGGCTACTTCCCGACGCCGCCGATCGACAAGCTGCAGGACCTGCGCAGCAAGATCGTGCTCGCGCTCATAGATGCGGGCGTCCCGATCGAGGTGCATCACCACGAGGTCGGCACCGCCGGTCAGACCGAGATCGACATGCGCTTCGACTCGCTCGTGAACATGGCGGACAAGGTCCTCATCTACAAGCACATCGTCAAGAACGTCTGCTACGAGAACGGGTACACGGCGACGTTCATGCCCAAGCCACTCTTCGGCGACAACGGCAGCGGCATGCACACGCATCAGTCACTGTGGAAGGACGGCGTCCCGCTCTTCTATGACAAGGACGGCTACGCGCTGCTCAGCGACACCGCGCGCTGGTACATCGGCGGCCTGCTCAAGCACGCGCCGGCGGTCCTGGCGTTCGCGGCGCCGACTACGAACAGCTACCGGCGGCTCGTGCCCGGCTACGAGGCGCCGATCAAGCTCGCGTACAGCGCACGCAACCGCAGTGCCTGTGTGCGCATCCCGACGTACAGCCCAGCCCCGGCAGCGCGCCGGCTCGAGTTCCGCTCGCCGGATCCGATGTGCAACCCGTATCTCTCCTTCTCGGCCTGCCTCATGGCCGGACTGGACGGGGTCAGGCGCCAGATCGAGCCACCGACACCTGTGGAGGCTGACCTCTACGAGCTCGAAGGCGAGGAGAAGGCGCGGGTCAAGGACCTTCCGGGGTCGCTGACNNTTCACCCAGGACCTCATCGACATGTACATCTCGTACAAGCGCGAGAACGAAGTGGACCCGGTGGCGCTGCGCCCCCATCCGTACGAGTTCGCCCTGTACTACGACGCCTGAGCACGAGCTCAGGACCTGACAACAGCACACTCCTTCCTGGACAGGGGGGCCGGGTTACCTCGACCCGGCCCCTCCTCTATTTATTCTCGGGCCTCGGCGAGAGCACGCAGAACTCGTTTGCTTCTGGATCGGCCATCACCACCCAGCTGACGTCACCCTGGCCGATATCGATGCGCCGCGCGCCGAGCGAGATCAGGCGCTCGACCTCTGCGGCCTGGTCGTCCGGGCGCAGGTCGAGATGGATGCGGTCCTTCACCGATTTCCCCTCGGGGACGCTGAGAAAGAGGATGTCCGGGCTCTCGCCGCCCGGCTCGAGCCACAACTCACCGTCCTCAGGTCCGTGGAGCTCGAGGCCGAGCGCCTCGCTCCAGAAGGAGCCGACCAGGAGCGGGTCGCTGCAATCGATGACGATGTTCTGCCAGCGGAGAGCCATGAGCGGGAGTCTAGCTTTGGACCGGGGTTCCGAGTACCGCATCACGGACGGCGCCGGCTTGCGCCTCCGGCGTGTACCACCGGAGTGTGTGCTCGAGCCCTCGCTCGGCCACTCCGGCGAGATCGAGGTCACCGCAGACCGCCCGTTCGAGCCGGTCCTCCCAGTCGTACGCGTCCACCAGGTAGCCGTTGACACCGTCGTCGATGGCGAGTCGAAAGCTGTACGTCGGGGATGCCATGGTGGGGGTTTCGACAATCGCCGCCTCGAAGTACTTGAGCTCGGACTTCGAGTTGCTGAACACATTGGTCTGCAGCGGCACGACGTTGAGGCTCGTCGACCCGATGATCGTCTGCAGCGTGAGGAAGTCGGTCAGCGGAAGACTGTCGACGCGATCGCTGAAGCCGCGCAGCGCCGGTCCGAGGTCGAGGAAACCCACGATACGGAGCCGGACGTCGCTGTGCCTCGTCATCACCCGGGCGAGCGCGGTCGAAACCAGTTCGAAGTCGCGATTGTGGGTCGGGGTGCCGCTGAAGTAGCCGATGGTGGTGACGCCCTGCGACCGTGAGGATGCGTGCCGGGTGCGCCGGATCTCTGCCGATCGCTCCAGCTGCAACGCGTTGAGAAAATTGGGGACCACCCATGTCGGCAGAGGCGCGAAGTCCTCGATGCGCTCGGCGAGGAAGTGGTTGGTGGTGATCGCGCCGTCGCAGAGGCGGAGCATCGCGCCTTGGCGCGACATCGCCGCGAACCACTCGTCGAGCATCGGCTCGCCGGGATTGCGGTCGAGCGTCTCGAGCACGAGGCTCACGTAGCGCACATCGAAGATGAGGTCGTCGACGTCGAAGAGCACGCGGCAGCCTGAGGCGCGGGCACGAGTGACCAGGCTGTCGAAGCGGCTGGTGTAGCGCGTCCGGCAGATGATCAGCGTGTCGACGTCGCCGATGAGCCGCTCGAGGATCGGCAGCTCGGCGCGAGTGAACCAGGTCGCCGAGATGGGCTGACCGTCGTGTTCGAGGCCGAGTGCCTCGACCATGTTGAACACGCGATACCGAAAGGTGCTCGTGTCGGGCACCTCATAGACGTAGGCGACCGTGTGCGCCCCCGGGACGGTGACCCTGCGCACGCGCTGTTCGATGCTGGGCGCCCACGGATCTGGAAACCTCGGCGGCGTTGGCTTGCCGGCCACCCCCTACGCCTTGGTTGCTGCGAGCGCACCCGCGAACTGATCGCAGATCGGCGCGAAAACCGCGTTCCAGTCGGTCGCGAACTTGCTGTTCCGATGGTTCGCCTCGCGGCGCGCAACGTCCTGCGCCAGGGCGACGCCCTGGCTGATGCCTGTGACCAGGCTGGCGAGATCCGGGTCGGCGCAGATGATGTTCGCCGAGTACTGATCGAGTGATCGCTTGTAGCGCCCAAAGGTGTTGGTGACCACGACTGCGCCGGCCGCGGCCAGGTCGAGCGGCGGATAGCTCGAGTGCGGCGATGCCATCAGCGAAAGCCCCAGGTCCATGCGCCGGAGCAGCTGCTGATAGTCGTGCCAGCCGAGATTCTCGATGAGCTTCGGCCGGACGCCGCCGGGGAGCGAGACCGGCTCCAGGTCCCTGCCGATGAAGTACAGGTCCCATCGCTCGGGATCGAGGTAGCCGGCCTCGATTGCCGCCGCAACCGCCTCGAGGCCGCGGTAGTAGAGGTTGCGGAAGTTCTTCGGCCGCGCATAGAAGATGAAGCTTCGTTTGCCGGGCACCGACGCCTCTCGCGGAGTCAGACAGGCGGGGAATGCCGGGTCGAACCAGGTCGGTGCGTGCACATGCGCATCGGCGCCGTCGAAGAGATAGTCGAAGAGCGGCTTGGAGTTGACCACGCAGGCGATGCGCGGATCCTCGAGGATCTCCGCNNAGATAGATGATGTTCGAGGGGTCGACTGACGCCCGCGTCGCCCAGGTCGTCCACCACGACGTGGTCACGAAGAGATCGCCGGGGGCAACGTCGACGAGCCGTCCGTCGGACGAGTCGCGCGAGGAGAAGACGAAGTCGACATCTCCTTCCCAGGCAATCCCGTTGGCCTCGAGCACGGTCCGGCAGTTTGCCGGGGTTGGCGGCTCTGCGCGCGTGATGATTCGCAGTGGACGGTCCATGCGCCGCGCCAGCAGGGTTGCGAAGATGAGCGCGGTTCCAACGCCTCCGAAGAGGCTCCCGCTGTTGATGCTGTCGGTGATGATCGAGACGCGTTTCGGTGCCGACGCGCTCGAGTACACACGTAGCGGCCGCAGGTTTCGGAAACGCTCCTGCAGCGTCAGGGTGAGCCAGCGGTGCTCCACCGTCGACGGCGCGATGGTGCTGCCGCGCGCGCGTCCATGGCGCAGGTAGTGGAGGAGCGCATTGGTCCCGAGCGACACGTCGGGGTTCTGCTCGAGATAGAACTCCGTCGAGAAAAGGGGACCCGGATCCCATCCTCGCGCAGCGCCGACGAGTGCGTAGTGGCGTAGCGGATCCATCCCGGAGAGCGACACCTCAGGGTAGTTCGCGGTGTACCAGTCGCCGTCGAAGAGCCCGGATCTGTCCATCTCGCGAACATCACGCGGAAACTGCAGCCGCGCCAGGGCTCTGCGGTGAACGTTGATCCGGCCCGTTCCGGTGATGACGTTGAGCGCCTTGATCGCAGTCTTCGAGACCTGCGGGTACTGGCGAATGATCGAGCGGAGCTGCGAATACGGCGGCTCGAGCAGCGACTCGCGCAGACGGACGTTCTCGCGCTGCGCCTCGTCGAGCTCGTGCTGCAGCAGAGTGATCTTCAGGCTCGAGTCGTCGAGTCCCCGAACGCCATTTTCCTCGGGCGATGGCATGGTGGCGGCTAGCGTCCGGGGGATTGATTCATGGCGTGCTGCTGTCCGGTACGAGCCGGTCAGCCCGCGAGCACCTCGGTGGCCGGCAGCAACGCGAGCGCAGCCGCTGCGATGCCGTCCGCGTCCAGTCCGAGCTGTCCGAGCAGCGCTGCCTGCGCGCCATGTTCGATGAAACGGTCGGGCAGGCCGAGCCGCACGATCGGCACGGTGACGCCGTCCGACGCGAGGAGGTCGGTGACGGCCGACCCGAAGCCACCACTCGCGACACCGTCCTCCACGGTGATGACGGCACGGTGGCGCGCGGCGATGGCGCTCAGCTCCGGCGCGAGCGGCTTGACGAATCTCGCATCGACCACCGTCGTCGAGATGCCGAGCGCTCCGAGCTTCTCCTGCGCCTGCATCGCGACCGCAACCATCTTGCCGACGGCGAAGAGCGCAAGATCCTGGCCGCGGTGGCGAATGACCACGCTTGGCACCGGGACTGCTTCGAGCGGCTCGCTGCTCGCTGACGGCGCCGCTCCCCGCGGGATGCGCAGCGAGAACGGTCCATCACCGGCAAGCGCGGTCGCGAACATCCTGCGCAACTCATCCGGCGAGCTCGGCGCCGAGATGGTCATCCCGGGGATGCAGCGCAGATAGGCGAGGTCGAGGAAGCCATGGTGCGACGGCCCGTCCGCACCGGTGATGCCCGCGCGGTCAATGACGAAGGTCACCGGAAGCCGGTGCAGCGCAACGTCGCAGGCGATCTGGTCGAAAGCGCGCTGCAGGAACGTCGAGTAGATGCACACCACCGGCCGCAATCCGCGCATGGCCAGTCCGGCCGCGAAGGTCACGGCGTGCTGCTCGGCGATGCCGACGTCGAAGAAGCGGTCGGGGAATCGCTGCGAGAATTCGAGGAGCCCAGTCGAGGACGCCATCGCGGCGGTGATGGCGACGATCCGCTCGTCGGACTCCGCGGCCTCGCAGAGGGCCTCACCGAAGACGTCGGTCCAGTCGAGACCCTTCTTTGCGGCCGCTCCGCTGTCGGGGTCGAACGTCGACACCCCATGGAATTTGTCAACCTTGTCTGCAACCGCGGGGCCGTAGCCCTGCCCCTTGTTGGTGACCACGTGCACCACCACGGGGCCATGGATGCGTGCGGCGTCGCGCAGCGCCTTCTCGACGGCCTGGAGGTCGTGCCCGTCGATCGGGCCGCCGTACTTGAGGCCGAGCGTCTCGAAGATCGAGATCGGCGCGACGAGCTGCTTGAGCGAGTTCTTCATGCGCCGGGCAGTCTCGTACGCGGAGTGCCCCACCGCNNGGTGACAGGCGCAGATGCCCGAGGTTCTCGGCGATCCCGCCGACCGTCGGCGCGTAGCTGCGGCCGTTGTCGTTGAGGATGATCACCATCTCGGGCTTGAGCTGCCCGATGTTGTTGAGCGCCTCGTACGCCATCCCGCCGGTGAGCGCGCCATCGCCGACGACGCACACGACCTTGCCGGTCTCACCACGCAGCTCGCGAGCGGTGGCGAAGCCGAGCGCATAGCTGAGCCCGGTTGACGCATGCGAGTTCTCTATGAGGTCGTGCTCGGACTCACGCCGCGACGGATAGCCGCTGAGGCCGCCCTGCTGGCGCAGGGTGTCGAACTGCCCGAGCCTGCCGGTGAGCATCTTGTGCACGTAGGCCTGGTGCCCGGTGTCGAAGATGATCGCGTCGCGAGGGCTGTCGAAGACGCGGTGCATCGCGACCGTCAGCTCGACGACGCCGAGGTTGGGACCGAGGTGTCCACCGGTCCGCGAGACGGCGGTGATCAGCTCCTCGCGAATCTCGGCGCAGAGGCGGGTCAGATCTTCCGGGCCGAGCCCACGCAGGTCGTCGGGGCCGGCGATCTCCTCGAGCAGCACATGGTCAGTCTAGTGGAGGGGGCATGAGCCGGCTCCTCGGCGGCTCATGCGCGAAATGCCCACACGAGCGGGTCGCGGAGCATGATTACCGGCCATGCAGGGACTGGAGCCGCGCGAAGCAGTGCTCGAATGCGCCGCGCGGGATGGGGATATCGCGGAGGGCGCGCTCTGGCTGGCCGCCGACGACTGCCCGGGCGTGGAGCCCGAGCCCTGGCTCGAGCGCCTCGATGAGCTGGCTGGTGAGCTGCGCTCGCGCTGCGGCCTGCACGGCTGCGGGCCGTCCGATGCCCCGCTGGTCGGCGCTCTCCTTCGCGACCGCCTGCGACTTCGGGGAGCGGGCGGCGGGGACCCGCGCGCCCACTACCTCCATACGGTGCTCGAACGCGGTGCCGGCGTCCCGATCGCGTGCTCGGCCATCTGGATCGCCGTCGGCGCCCGAGCCGAGATCCCGGTTGAGGGCGTGAACCTTCCGGGGCATTTCGTGGTGCGTGTCGACGGGCATCTCTTCGACACCATCGCGAGCGGGGAGCCCCTGGACGACGACGATGTCAAGCGCCTGGTCACGACATCGACGGGCCAGGAGATCGAACGTCTCGAGCCGGCGCAGATGGCTCGTGCCAGCGCCCGCGACATGCTCGCGCGGATGTCGCGCAACCTGCGCCGCTGCTACACGAGCCTCGAGTGCTGGGACCAGGCGCTTCGCGCTGCGGACCGCTGCGTCGACCTGGTGCCGTCGCCCGCAGAACGCCGCGATCGGGGGCTCCTGCTCTGGCGCATGGGAAGGATCGTTGCGGCGCTCACCGACATCAACGCGTACCTTGACGAGGCGCCCGAGAACTGCTCCGATCGCACCGCGATGACCGAGGTCGCCGGCAGGCTCCGCGCCTTCCTCAACTGACCGGAGGTGTCAGCCGCTCGTGGCGGCTCAGTGCACCCCGATCAGGAGCGACAGCAACCACAGCACCCCGATGAGTGCGAGCACCGCGAACGGCATCATGACGAACACGACGAACGAGAAGACGATGCGCTCGTCGGGCATCAACTCCGGCGCCCGCTTGCGGACGCGGAGGTCGTGTGCGTACCAGTAGATGCCGCCGATGAGAAATCCCAGCAGCAGGAAGAAGATCCCGGCGAAGGCGGAGACGATCCCCACCGCGTTGGGGGAGAGTGTGAACCGCCACGCGGCCCCACCCACGAGTGAGAGCAGCCCGCACGAGATGTAGCGGAGCAGCATGGGGACCGGACGGGGCTGGGTCGGATCCGGCGCCTGTCGCCGCGCCGCGGCAGCCTTCTTCGTGGCCACGCCGGGGCGGGAGTTGGAGGGCACGCGCCGAGTATAGAGACGGCGAGCCAGGCACCCGGCCAACGGCGAGCGCCCACCCTCCGGCGCTCACCTACACTGGCCTCCACTGCGACTGCGCACGGAGGATCCGGAACCATGGCCGTGGGGGCTCGACTCCCTGACTTCGACCTCGAGACCAGTGGCGGCGAGCGCGTGACCAACGCCGACCTCGAGGGCCACCGCACCCTGCTGTACTTCTATCCGAAGGACGACACGCCCGGGTGCACCGTCGAAGGGCAGGAATTCACCCGGCTCAACGATGCGTTCGCGGAGGCCGGCGTCACCGTCTACGGCGTCTCCCCCGACAGCCCGAAGAAGCACCAGCGCTTCATCGAGAAATGCTCGCTGGGAATACCGTTGATCAGCGACCCGGACCGGCGTCTCATCGAGTCACAGGGACTCTGGGTCGAGAAGAAGTTCATGGGGCGGGAGTACATGGGCGTGGCGCGCAGCACCCTGCTGATCGGACCGGACGGCACCATTGAGCGCGAGTGGCGGGATGTCAAGCCCACCGGGCACGCCGCAGAGGTCCTGGAGACCATCAACGGCGGTTAGGAGCGCGATCGCCGGGGAGCGGATCGAACTCGCCACGCTGCTCCGGCGGCGCGTCATCTTCGTCGTGGGGAAGGGAGGCACGGGCAGGAGCACCATGACCGCAGCGCTGGCGTTGCTTGCAGCCCGCGCCGGCAAACGCGTCCTCGCCATCGACGTCGATGCCAAGGGTGACCTCGCCGCGGCCCTCGGATCACCACCCGCAGGCTTTGTGCCACGGGTGGTCCAGCACAACCTCTCGGTCCTCGAGCTGCGCACCGACGAGTCGTTCCAGGAGTACCTGAACATCTATTTCAAGGTCCCCCGGGTGGCCCGACTGACTCCGTTGGCTCGCGTCTTCGACTTCATCGCAACCGGGGTGCCCGGTCCGCGGGACATGCTGGTGGTGGGCAAGATCGCCTATGAGGAGCGCCGCAAGGAGACCGGAGGCGGGTCGCCGTTCTGGGATCTCATCCTCGTCGACAGCGCCGCGGGCGGACAGGCGGAGTCGCATCTCGCGGCTCCCAAGGCGATGCTCACGCTCGTCCGTGGCGGAATCATCCGCTCCCAGGTGGAGTGGATCGACGCCCTGATTCGCGATCCGCGCCGGACCTCGACCGTGCTCTGCGCCCTGCCCGAGGAGATGCCGGTGGTCGAGGCGGTCGAGCTCAACGACCGCCTTCGCAAGGGATCCGGCGTCGCCGTCGACGTGTGCCTGCTCAACCGTGCGGTGGACGAGCCGGTGACCGCGGCGCACCGCCGCTTCGTGGCCGCGATGACCGAGCCGGAGCATGAGAGCGCGGTCGCCGAGCGCCTGGGCGGCTCGCCGACACCGCTTGCGGCGGGCATCGACCTCCAGGCGCACCTCTACGACACCACCGCCCGCTACCTTCGTCAGCTCCGCAACAAGCTCCCGATGCCCGTCGTCCCGGTGCCGTTCATCGTCGATCGGACCGGGCTCACCACCACTCGAGCCGTCGCCGACGCCCTCAACAGCAGGCTCGCATGAGCGGCAGCGACGCCGTCCACGTGCCGGAGCGCCGGCGGAGCGCTCGCAGCGAGCCGGCCGGTCTCGGCCGCCGCCTGGGATCACTCGACGTGGTGATCTGCTGCGGGAGCGGCGGCGTCGGCAAGACCACCATCAGCGCGGCGCTCGGGATGGCGATAGCAGCGGCTGAGGACAAGCGCGTGCTTGTCCTCACCGTCGACCCGGCGCGGCGCCTGGCGACGGCTCTCGGGATCAAGGGCATCGGGGCAGAGCCCGTACGCATCCCGAAAGCACGGTTGCGCAAAGCCGGGATCACCATCTCGGGCGACCTCGAGGCCGCGATGCTCGACATGAAGCAGGCGTGGGACCGGATGATCGAGCGCTACTCGCCGGACCGCGCCACGACGAAGCGAATCCTGCGCAATCCGCTCTATCAGCGGATCACGGACTCCTTTGTGGGTTCGCACGAGTACGCGGCGATCGAGGCGCTCTACGAGCTCCATGACGCGGGCGAGTACGACTGCATCGTTGTCGACACTCCGCCGTCGCGCAATGCGCTCGACTTCCTCGAGGCGCCGAGCCGGCTCACCGACTACGTGGGCTCGCGCCTGCTGTCAATGCTCTCGGGGGGACCGTCGCGTTTCGGCTTTCGAGCGATGAACTTCGCGGCGGCACCCTTTCTTAAACTCGCCGACCGTCTGCTCGGCGCCGAGGTGCTTGCCGAGGTCTCGGACTTCGTCCGGCAGCTGCAGCTGCTGTATGACGGGATCCAGGGCAGAGCACGCTCGGTGTACCGGTTGTTGCGCAGCCCGCAAACCGGTTTTGTGGTAGTGACCACGCTCGAGCAGGGCCCCTTTTCCGAGGCCGAGTTCTTCTGCGCAAAGCTGCGCGAATTCAAGATGCCGCTGCGCGCCATGGTGGTCAACCGCGTCCTTCCGGACGTGTTCCGTGACTCCGGTGGGGTTGCGGCTTCGACAACGCTCGTCGAGGATCCCAAGGTTGCCGCCGCGTTGAGCGACGAGCTGCATTTGCGCGTCTCGACGGACACTGCGCGTTTCGTCGGCAGGACCTTTCTCAACCGCAACACGCTCGCGCAGCGCGAGGCACGTCAGCTCGCGAAGCTCGGGCGGATCGGCGACGTGCCGATCGTGCGCATGCCGCTCTTCAGTGAGGAGGTCTCCGAGCTCGAGGGGTTGGTGCGTATCGCGAAGGCGCTCTGAGCCTGGAGGGATTCAGCCCTGGCCCGCGAGCAGTCGCATGCGAGCGCTGTGACGTCCGAGTGAGTGTCCGTCGCCGATGACGTCGAGGACCGGCGGATCCTCGAGACGCACCACCGAGCAGGCGCCCGCGGTGATGCGCGATACCGCCTCGATCATCGCCGGGTCAGCGGTGCTGAGCATGACCTGGTGTGTTGCAGACAGGTCGTGCAAGAACTCGATGAACAGGTCGCGGCGCATCGGGTCCGAAGTGAGCAGGGGTTCGTCGAGCAGGAGCGGTGTGCGCTCGCCGCCTCCGCCGAGCACCTCGCAGAGCGCCAGCCGCAAAAGCAGCGCGACCTGATCACGGGTGCCGTGCGACACCGCGTCGAGCGGCACCATGTCGGGACGCTCGCGGCCGAGCAGGCCGAGAGCGAAGTGGTCGGTGTCGACGTTCACCTCCACGTAGCGCGCGCCGGTCAGCAGGCTGAGCCGGCTGCCCAGGGACTCGGCGAGACGCGGGGCGAGCTCGCGATGGGTCACGCGTGATGCCGCCTCGATCAGCTCCGCTGCACGGCGCAGCGCCTTGAGCTGGCGCAGACCCCGATCGCGCGCGGTCTCGCAGGCGTCGCGCTCGTCCTCGAGGTCCGCGATGTTGGGCAGCGTGTCGAGCACGCCGCCGAGACGCGCGCGCAGCTCGCGGGCCTGATCGCCCGCCGATGCCGCCGCACGGCGTGCCCGCTCTGCTTCGAGGTCGAGTGCTTGCAGGACGCCCGCGTCAGGGGGACCGGCCGCGAGAGCCTCGGCGGGGTCACCACCGGACTGCATGAGCTGCTCCGCGAGCCCGGTCTCGAGGCTCTCGAGCGTCGCGGCGTCGCCACCGAGCGCGTGCGTGGCGCGCTGCAACTCGTCCAGGCGCCGGCGGGCCGTGTCGTGGCGTCGCCGGGCCTCGCACGCTTGGTGGAAGCCGGTCAGCGCATTGGACGCGTCGCCTTCAGGGATGCGGATACCCGCGGCCTTGAAGATCGTGCGGAGTCGAATCTCGAGATTGGCCACGGCCCGGACCGAGCGCTCCACGTCCTCGCTTGACTGGGCATATGCCGACTCCTCGGCGGCGAGCACGGCGTCCTCGGCGAGCAGCTCGTCGCGCCGTCGCGCCTTGAGGACGATCGTATCGACGCGGTCGAGCAGCCGCCGCGCACCGGCGATGACGGCTTCAGGCGTTGCCTCGGCGGTTCGAGGTGCATCGACGATGCCCGCCTCCACGGCAAGCGAGCGACAGCGCTCGAGCAGGGACGCGAGGGCGATCTGCAACGTCTCGGCCTCGGCACGGCGCCGTGAGGTGCGCAGCTCCGCGTCGTCGAGTGCCTCGTGGAGCGTTCGCAGCACGGGCAGCCGGTCCTGCAACCGTGCCAGCTCAGCGGGATCGACACCTGCGTCCAGGGCGATCGCGGTTGCTGCAGCGCGCGCTCGCGACGCTGCGGACGACCGCACCCAGGCACGCCAGGCGCAGCCCGCAACAGCCAGCACTCCGATGACGCCGGCCACGAGTGCGGCGGTGGTCGAGTGTCCGCGCGCGAGCCCCACTGCAGTGACTCCAGCGACCGCCGCGCAGGCAACGGCGGCGAGTCCGAACAGGCGGCCACCGCGTTGGGCGGCCTCGAGGTTGGGGAGGAGCTCGTCGATCACGCCCGCCGGCAGGCTGCGCAGCCCGGTCGCCGCGATCTCGCGACGCAGCGCCGCCTCGCGTGCGTCGTCGCCGCCGCTGCGGCGTGCCGCGCTCGCAACCGCGATCAGCTCGCCACGCAGGCGCTGCGAGCGCTCGCCGACGTCGTCGCCAAGATCCTCTGCGAGTCCGATGGCGGCGACTCCGGCAGCGATCTCGTCGCGTCGGGCCCGGATCGGGCGCAGCCTCTCGCCGGCGGCCTGCCAGCGGGACGCCGCACCTTCGGCGGTCACCTTGGCCTGGGCCAGCTCGCCACCGAGGGTGGTGACCTCGGTCTCGACGTCCAGCGGAAAACGGGCGTACGAGGCCGTTGCGTCGACCTCGGCCGCGTGGATCTTCGCCTCACGAACCGCATCCGCAAGGCGGACGCGGCGGTCGGCGATCTCGGAGAGCCGCCCGGCGAGGCGTGCGCGTTCAGCCGACACCCAGTGGTGGGTCTCGGTCGTGTGGGTGATGTCGAGGAGCGCGAGACGTTCCTGGTCGACGGCCATGGCCGCGAGCCGGGTGCGGGCGTCGGCGAGGGTGCGCTCCAGGGTGCGAAGGCGGGCGGCTGCGACCCCGAGCGGGCTGGTGGTGCGCCGCTCGGATCCAACCCGATCCATCGCGTCGCGGATGCGCACCAGTGCCTGGGCGGCGGTCACGCCGCGGCGGGTATCGGCGAGACGCTCGATCGCCTCCTGGAGCTGGCCGGCGCGCTGGCGCGCGCTCTCCGGCGCGTCGATGCGCAGCCCGTCGTCGCTGAGCCACGCGGTGGCGCAGAAGACCGACTCGTCGATGCCGAGATGAAATCGTCCTGGGGTGACGGCGCGCCCGCTGCGAAGCTCGTCCGTCAACTCCGATCCGCCCAGCTCGAGCACCTGCACCGACTGCTCGCGTGTGTCCAGGCGGCGCGCGACGCGGATGCGACGACCATCGTCAAGTTTGTACGTGAGTGCGAGCCCGTAGCCCCCGCGGGTCCAAGGCTCGTAACGTGCCCAGTCGCTGCGATCGACGGCGCGACCCTGCCCCCCCGCATCCAGGCCATACAGCGCACCCCGGACCGCGCGGAGCAGCGTCGATTTGCCGGACTCGTTGCGGCCAGCGATGACCGTTACTCGCGGATGCAGCTCGGTGGTGATGTCCTGGAGACACCCGAAGCCGGTGATCTCGAGACGCTCGAGGATCATCGCAGGCCGACTTCAGCGCCGGACAGCGCCATCAGCCCATAGCGCAGCGCGTCCTCGAGCACCTCCGCTTCATCGGGGTCGGCATCTTCGGCCGCGCTGGTGGCGGCCCGTACGAACGCCCCGCGGGTGCTCTCCTCCTGCAGCGCGGCATCGAGGTCGATATACGGCGCGGTGCGATCACGCACCTTGACGGCGGCGAGGTTGAGACGCTCGCGCACCGCGAGCTCGACGGTGAACGTGTCCAGCGACACTGACGAGTCGATCGCGCCGCTGATGTCGACGCGGATCATCGTCCGCTCCGGGTCGCCATATCCCGTCGACGCGCAGTGCATGGTGACCTCGTCGATCACCGCCTCCACGGTGCCGCACTCATCAGCGTCGCATTGCACCGTGAACACCGACCAGCGGTTGGTGTCGTGGGCGACGAAACGGACATCGCCACGGTCCGTGATCTCGACGACCACCGGACCACGCCCGCCTTCGTCATCGAAGCCGAGCGGTTCCGGTGTTCCCGGATAGAGGAGTCCGGTGGACGAATCGAGACGCCTGCGGTGGTAGTGGCCGCACAGCGCGGCGGCGAAACCGGCGGCGTGGATCCGCTCCGCGTGGAACGGACCGTGGATCGACTTCCCCTCGGGCCGGGACCCCAGCTCAGCGCCATGAAAGAGTGCGAGATGCACTCCGGATCCGGCGGTGACCGGGGAGGTGGCGAGCGGATCGCCCTGCCAGGCCGGCTCCCGGTGCGCCAAACCCCAGACGGTGAGGCCGTCGGTGAGCTCGGCGGGCTCGAGCTCGCTACCGCCGAACACGGTGACGTTGGACGGCCACTCGACTCGCCGGTAGATCGAGCCGGGGAGCAGCGCGTCGTGGTTCCCGGGCGCGATCAGCACGCGCAGCGGTTGCCACGACGCGAACGTCTCGGCAAGGAATCGCCCGGTGTCCACGCCGGCACGCTCGTGCTCGTACAGATCGCCGCCGATGGTGACCGCCAGGCAGTCCTGCGCGATGGCCAGGCGTCCAGCGCTGGTGAGTGCGTCGCGGAGGCCCTGACGCCGCCGCCGCGCGAGCTCCCCCTGGCAGCCCATGGCGGCGAACACCCGATCGAGGTGAAGGTCGGAGAGGTGAAGGAGACGTATCGTCATTGGGTGCTGGGAATGAGAGCGGCGACCTGAGAGCGAACGTCAGTTCGCACAGACTATCACAGGTTAATTGGGGAAACTTCTGGCACAATCGAGACGTACCGACGATGGTTGCCTGGCCGAGTAGCCCGGGCCGAGTCGGATCATCGGGTGGGGGATCAGGTGGACTTTCGATTGCATTTGTCTCGGCGTTACAGCCAGGCAGGGGCGGGTATCGTCGGCGTCGCAGTGGCGATCAGGGTGCTCACCCTGCCGGTCACCGCGGGCGTGCGGCTGCTGGACGCACTCATGGCAGCCGCGGCGATGTGCATCGGCCTCATCCTCTTGCGGCTTCCGTCCGGCCTGGAGCGGCACCGGCAGGCGGTGTCAGTCGCCGGTGCCGTCGGGTACGCCATCGTGGCCGCGATCGGACTGCGGGCAGCCGCCCCCCACGTGCCCGACTTCGGCCTGGTCGCCGCGGTCGCCTTCACCGCGATCCTTATCGGACTGGACACCGACGCGCCGCAGACCGGCTCGGCACGCACCACAGCGTCGTTGAACCGGATGCCGTGGGCGCCCGCGCTCGCAGCAGCAGCGGCGGTGATCGCCATCTTCATCGTGCTGTGGCTGATCGCAGCCCCAACCTCCACGGGGATCGGGACGCTTGCGGTGGCCGTGGCCGCCATGGTCGGCGTCAAGCTGCTCGCCGCCGGCGGCGCGGAGCGCAGCCTCGACCGGTTGGACTCGGACACCCGTCGCGGGCTCGTCTCCTCGGCGCTTGGCCGCAAGCTCGGCGTTGCTCGCGACGTGACCTCTGTTGCGTCCGCGGTGCTCGAAGCGTGCCGCGAGATCTTCCCCGAGACGTCCACCGGGATGGTGCTCATCAACGACCCCACAGACGGCCTGCTGAAATCACCCGGCGCGTTCCTGTCGTCCGGTGGGGTGGGATCGGGCGGGCCGGCATATGAGCTCGCGCCTGGCGAGGGGCTGGGGGGCGCGGTGTTCGTTGCGGAACGGGCCGAGGTGTGGCCGACCACGCTGTCCGCCTCGATGGCCCAGGCGAGCCTAAGGGAGGCCAACCGGGTTCGCCTGCGGCGGTCGAAGCTGGGATTCATCCGCTCGGCGATCGGTGCACCGCTGCGGGTCGACGGCACCACGATCGGCGCCATCCTGCTCACCTCCGAGCGCCAGGAGAACGCCTGGGCCAATTCGGACGCGCCGATCATCGAAGCCCTTGCCGACGAGGCCGCACGCGCGATCGAGCGCGCGCGACGTCATGAGGAGGAGATGGCAAAGGCCCAGCTCGACGCGGTGACAGGCATGGCCACACGTCCGCACCTCCTCGCCGTCGTCGACAAGGAGCTCGCCCGGGCCTCGCGTCGCGAGGGGACGCTCGCGCTGATCATGGCCGACATCGACGGCTTCGGTGAGATCAATGATCGCTTTGGGCATGATGCCGGCAACCAGGTCCTGGAGACCTTCGCCGACGTGCTCCGGGCAATCCTTCGCCGCGAGGACAGCGCGGCGCGCTTCGGTGCCGATGAGTTCGTGTGCGTCCTTCCCGGAGCCGACCGGGATCAGGCCCGGGCGGTTGCCGCACGCATTCAGCAGCGATTCACCGCGGACACGTCCGGCGACCAGGGTCTGGGCCGGTCGGGCGCGACGGCGTCGGCCGGCATCGCCGTGTACCCGACCGACTCACAGGATGTCGGTGGCCTCCTCGACGCCGCGGCGGGCGAGCTCGATGCGGCCAAGGCATCGCACGAGCTGACTGGCCGCTCACGGCTGCGGCGCCGCGTACGAGACGCCGCCGCGAATTGACATCGACTGCCGAATAGTTCTACACTGAAACTATTCGCCCAACGAACAGTCGAGGCACGCCCGTGAGCCAGGCACCGGTCACCGTACCCACTGCTCCTCCGCGGAGCACCACGACCAGCGATCGCCGCGACGAGCTCGCTCATCTGCTGTTCGATTACATCGGCGGTCTCAAGCGCCGGCTCATGGCCAGCGTCCCCGAGGAGCTGAAGGACGAGTTCGGTGCGGTCACCTGGCACCAGCTCGGCGCTCTCGAGCAGCTGCGCACGGCCACCGAGACGTCGTCCGGCGCAACCATGAACGAGATCGCGCGCATGCAGCAGTGCGCGCTGAGCTCCGCCAGCGCGCTGGTCGACCGGGTGATCCGTCTCGGCTTCGCCGAGCGGCACAGCGACCCGGAGGACCGGCGGACCATTCACATCGTTCCCACCAGGCTTGGTCTCGATATGCTCGCCCGCTTCGACGCGGCGAGGAAGGCAGTTGCACTCGAGGCGCTCGCGCCGCTGAGTGACGAGGACCTCGAGCGGCTCGTCGTCCTGATGGGCAAGATCGTGGACTCCCCCGAGCCGGGACATGTCGTGGAGGTTGCGCATGACTGAGGTCCTCGACCGCCCCGACATCTCGGCGTCCGACGTCGGTGCCATCAGCGGCGACACCGGTCTCGCGAGCGCTCCCACAGGACGCTTCGACTACAAGTGGATCGCGCTCGGCGTCGTGCTGCTCGGCACGATCATGACGATCCTCGACGCGACCATCGTCAACATCGCCATCCCGACGCTCCAGGTTGACCTCAAGGCCGGCTCGTACGCGGACATCTCGTGGGTGGTCACCGGCTACATGCTCGCGCAAGGCGCGGTCATTCCCATGGCGGGATGGGCGACCGATCGTTTCGGTACCAAGCGGCTGTATCTCATCACCATCGCGCTCTTCACGCTCGCCTCGATGGCGTGCGGAGTGGCGCAGAGCCTTCCCGAGCTGGTCATCTTCCGCGTGCTCCAGGGACTCGGCGGCGGCATGCTGATGCCGATCGGCATGACCATCATCATGCGTGCCGTCGGACCCCAGAACATGGGACGGGTCATGGGGATCTTCGGGATCCCGATGTTGCTCGCGCCCGCGGTTGGACCCGTGCTCGGTGGCTGGTTCGTGCAGGATTTCTCGTGGCGGCTGATCTTCTACGTCAACGTTCCGATCGGGCTCATCGCGTTCGCGTCCGCGTGGCGCTTCCTCACCGAGTCGAACAGGGCGCATGGACTGCGCCTCGACACATTCGGTCTCCTGACCGCGCCTCCCGCGGCAGTCGCGGTGATGTACGCGGTCGACCAGAGCATCACGCTCGGCTGGGGCTCGTTGCTGGTGATCAGCCTGCTCGTCGGTGCTGCGGTGCTCCTTGCGGCATTCGTGCTCTCGCAGCTCGGACGCCGGCGAGCGGCGACTCTGCTCATGCTGCCGCTCGCCGCCGGTGCGTTGCTGGTGGCGCTCCGCAACGGCGTCGTCGACGGATGGACCGCACTCGACACGATCGTGATGTTCGTCGGTGCGGCGCTCGCGCTCGTCAACCTCGCGATCGGCAATCGCGGCAACCCGGAGCCGCTGCTCCAGCTGCGCCTCTTCCGCGACTCGACGTTCTCGTGGTCGATGGGCCTCAGCTTCATCATCGTCACAGCCCTCTTCGGCGGCATGCTGTTGCTGCCGCTGTATCTCCAGGAGGTGCACGGGTACAGCCCACTGGAGACCGGACTCCTGTTGCTGCCACAGGCGATCACCGCAGCAGTCGCGATGCCGCTCGGTGGCTATCTCACCGACCGCATCGGACCGCGCCCGGTGGTCGCAACCGGCATGGTGATGCTTGCGGCCGGCGGTTTCCTGCTCGCCCAGATCCACCCCACGTCGTCAAACTGGCTGGTCGTCAGTGCACTGCTGCTGCGCGGTTTCGCGATGGGTTTCTCGATGATGCCGTCGATGGCCGCGGCGATGGCGCGCGTGCCTCGTCACCTCAGCTCGAGCGCGTCGAGCATCTCCAACAGCCTCCAGCGAATCGGCTCGTCGATCGGCATCGCCGTGCTGGTGACGGTGCTTGCGGCACAGTTCACAACCGCAATCGGCCAGGCGTCGTGCCGGCCGTCGGCAGCGGTGCTCAGCGCCGCATCGTCGCCGGGACATCAGCTCACCACCGCAGAGTTCTGCAGCAACCTCGAAGGTCAATACGCTTCGCTCATCCAGAACGGCGGTCAGCCGTCAACGACCGCGACGGTCGCGCCCGTGGTGGCGAAGTTCGGCCAGACCTATGCGTCGGATGCGCTGAGCACGTCCTTCGATCGGACGTTCGCGTTCATCACCATCCTGACGCTGCTCGGTGTGATTCCGGCGCTGTTCCTGCGCCGGCCTGAGAAGACAGTGGCCGGAAACATGCCGCAGCTCGATGCCGCGTAGAGTCCTCGTCCTCGGCGGCACCGACTTCGTCGGCCCGGCGGTGGTGGACGCCGCGCTTGCGCGCGGCGACGAGGTCACGATCTTTCACCGCGGGCAGACCGGTTCCGCACCCGATGGCGTGCGAGTCATCCATGGCGACCGCACCAACGCGGCCGACCTCGAGCCGGTCACCGGTGAGACGTGGGACGTCGTTGTCGACGCGTGGTCGCGAGCGCCGCGCGTTGTGCTGCAGTCCGCGCAGGCACTCGAAGCGCATGCGGCGCGATACGTCTACATCTCGACGATCTCGGTGTACGTCGAGGCGCACGAAGGCGTCATCACCGAGGCATCGCAGACAGTCGCGGCGCACCCTGACGCTGACGGAACCGATTACCCCGCCGACAAGCGCGGTGCCGAGCTGGCCATCGAGAGCGTGTTCGGCCGCGAACGCAGCGTCTTCGCTCGCCCCGGGCTCATTCTCGGACCTCTCGAGAACATCGGCCGTCTTCCCTGGTGGCTGCGTCGTATCGCGGCCGGTGGCGAGGTGCTCGCGCCGCAGCCGCAGGACCTCGCGGTGCAGTACATCGACGCACGAGATCTCGCCGCGTTTGCCATCGAGACAACGCTCAACGGACCCGTCAACGTGTTGAGCCGTCCCGGTCACACCACCATGGCCGGTGTGCTCGATCTCTGCCGCGAGGTCACCGGCTCCGACGCGACATTCACCTGGGTCGACGCGCAGTTCCTGCTCGACAACAAGGTCGAGCCCTGGACCGAGCTGCCGATCTGGGTGCCGCCGATCGGCGACATGGAGAGCTTCTACACCTGCGATTCCACGCTCGCGTTCCGATCGGGACTCACGTGCCGTCCCGCCCGGGACACCGTGCAAGACTGCTGGTCGTGGCTCCGTGAAAACCCTGGGTGGCAACAGGTTGTGACCGCGAATCGCTCACGGACCGGCATGGACGCGGAGCGCGAGCAGGCGTTGCTCGCCGCCTGGAAGGATCAGTCGCCGACTTCGCGATAGCGGCGCTGTCGCTGGGCGACAAGCTCATCGATCGGGATCGCGCAGAGCTCGTCGAGGTTGCGGATCACCGCNNCGGTTCGGGGATGAGCTCGTCGACGAGGCCGATACGGTGCGCTGTCTCGACACCGGGACGGAGCGCTGCCGCGGCACGAGCACGCTGCCCGGCGTCGCGATAGAGGATGGCGGCGCACGTCTCCGGCGGAGCGACGGTGTACACCGCGTTCTCCAGTGCGAGCACCCGGTCGCCGAGGGCCAGAGCCAGCGCACCGCCTGAGCCGCCCTCGCTCAGCACCACGCTGACCGTCGGGGTGCGCAGACCGAGCATGCAGAGGAGCGCATCGGCGATCGCCCACGCCTGGCCACGTTCCTCGGCGCCGATGCCGGCGTGTGCCGCGGGCGTGTCCACCAGGCAGACGACCGGCATCGAGAACTTCTCTGCCTGGCGCATCAGCCGTACCGCCTTGCGATACCCCTCGGGATGGGGCATCCCGAAGTTGTGGAGGGCGCGCGTCATCGGGTCGGTGCCCTTCTCCTGGCCGATCACCATGACCGACCGACCGCCGAGTCGGGCAGGGCCGCCGACCACGGCGCGGTCGTCACCGAAGAGCCGGTCGCCGCGGAGCTCTGTCCATCCCCCGGTGATGGCGGAGATCACCTGGAGGGCGCGAGGCCGCTCCGGATGGCGGGCGAGCTCGACTGCCGCAAAGGCGATCCGTTCGCGTTCGGTGGTCTCGATCGTCGTGCTCATGCTCGTCCAGAGTAGATGCGGATCAGCGTCCCGACCGTGTCGCGCAGGCGGCTGCGCTCGACGACGGCGTCGACCATGCCGTGGGCGAGCAGGAACTCGGCGGTCTGAAATCCCTCCGGCAGCTTGTCGTGCGTGGCCTGCTCGATGACCCTGCCGCCCGCGAACCCGATGCGGGCTCCCGGCTCGGCGATGATCACGTCCGACTGCACTGCGAACGATGCGGTGACACCGCCGAAGCACGGATCGCCGAGGATGCTGATGTACGGCAACCGGGCGGCGATCACCTCGGCCACCGCGGCCGAGCACCGAGCCATCTGCGCAAGCGACGCGATGCCCTCCTGCATCCTCGCGCCGCCGGAGGTGCAGACCGCCACCAGCGCACGGCGCTCCTCGACGGCCAGCTCGCAGGCGCGGGCGAAGATCTCGCCGGCGCCGCTGCCGAGCGACCCGCCGAGGAAGGCGAAGTCCATGCAGGCGAGCATCACCGGGTTGCCGGCGAGCGACGCGCGTGCGGTGAGGAAGGCCTCGTGCAGGCCGGTGCGTTCGCGCGCCCTCGCGACGCGCTGCGGGTAGGGGACGCCGTCGTCGAAGCCGAGCGGATCGCGATCACCAACCTCGATGAGCAGCGTCTCCGCGGTGTTCGGGTCGGCGAGCTGCGCGATGCGCTGGGCAGCACCCACGACACCGTGGTGGCCGCACTCGGAACACACGTTCAGGTCGGCCGCGTAGCGCTCTGCCACGAAGCGGCGCTTGCAGCGCGGACACGCGACAGTCCCGGTGGTCGGTGCGGTGGGCCGGAGTTCGGGTCCGGGCGCCTGAAGCCGGTTTCGCGGCGCCTGTCGCCGCGACGTCACCCCGTCGGCGCGATCCATCGCAGAGCGATGCCACCCCATACGACGCCGGATCCAAAGGCGATGCAGACGACCTTGTCGCCCGGACGCAGCCGGCCGGTCTCGACTGCCTCGGTCAGCGCGATCGGGATGGAGGCCCCGCTGGTGTTGCCGTACCGATCGATGTTGATCACCACCCGGTCGAGTGGCAGAGCGAGCCGCTTTGCCACCGCCTCGATGATGCGCAGGTT
>PKYW01000032.1:0-6382 GCA_003132805.1 Candidatus Dormiibacterota bacterium
GGTACCCGCGCGGTCGTCGCCGGGGGAACCGGCCTCTACGCTACGGCGCTGGTCGACGGCTTCGATCTCGCCCAGGTGCCTCCCGATCCCGTCCGGCGCGCCGATCGCTCCGAGATGGCTGCGACCCCGGAGGGGCTCGAGGCGCTCGCCGCCGAGCTGCGCCGTCGCGACCCGCAGGGCGCTGCCGAGACCGATCAACGCAATCCGCGCCGCGTCATCCGGGCGCTCGAGATCCTCGACGCCAGGGGCGGATCAATCCTCAACGCGCGCAAGCGCACCGCCCCGCGACCTGCGGTGCTGGTGGGGCTCGATGTCGCACGCCCGGTCCACGCCCGTTGGATCGAGCACCGCATCGCCGGGATGTTCGACAGCGGCGGCATCCAGGACGAGGTCCGCTGGCTTCAGGGGCGGGGACTCGATCGGGCCGCGATCGGCGCCTGCGGGATCGGCTACAGCGAGGCCCTCGACCTCATCGACGGGCACATCGACCTCGAGACCGCGATGCAGGCGACCATGCGCCGGACGCTGCGCTACGCCCGGGCGCAGCGCGCCTGGTTCCGGCGCGACAGCAGGCTCAGCTGGTTCCGTCCCGATCTGATCAGCTTCGATCAGATGGTTGCCGATGTCCTCGAGATGGTGGCCACGGCCGAAGCTGGACCGAGTGTGGGCGAGGCAGGTTCGTAGCCACAGAACATCCGTTTGCATTTTTCGGGTGCTCGTGCTACATTCCGGGTCGCCCAAGCTGGCTGGAGGATGTTTCAAAGCAATGCCTGACTCCCTGAACCCGCGGCAGCGTCAAATCCTGGATTACCTCCGAGATCACAGCCGCGACCACGCCTACCCACCCACGGTCCGGGAGATCGGCCGGGCGGTCGGCCTCAGCTCATCCTCAACTGTGCAGAACCATCTGAACACGCTCGAGACCCGCGGCTACATCACCCGCGACCCGGCGAAGTCGCGCACGGTCGAGATCGTCGACACGCAGGAGTCGCGCGGGCACAGCAACATTGTCAACCTCCCGCTCATCGGCCGCGTCGCGGCCGGTACGCCGATCCTCGCGGTGGAGAACGTCGAAGAGCATCTCAACGTCGGCACCGAGATCGCCGGTGGCGAGGACTCGTATGCATTGACGGTGCACGGCGAGAGCATGATCGACGCCGGCATTCACGATGGCGACATCGTGGTGGTCAGCCCGCGCAAAGACGCGCCCGCCAACGGCACCATCGTCGTCGCTCGCATCGAGAACGAGAACACCGGTGAGAGCGAGGTGACGGTGAAGCGCTTCTTTCGCGAAGCCGGACGGATCCGCCTTCAACCCGAGAACAGCACGATGGAGCCGATCTACCCGCGTGAGCTGGCGCTCGAGGGCGTCGTGGTCGCGGTCATCCGCCTTTTGAAGTAGGCGCTCAGCCCTGGGGTCCGCCGCCGATATTCTCCAGAGAGAGGCGGGGCAGCGAACCGAGGTAGGCGTCAAGTGCGGCCGCAAGCTCCGAGCTTGCCTGGCCGTGCACGGTCACCCGCGTGCCGCCGAGGTCGTCGGCGACGGCGCTGATCGCGAGGTCGGGGCGGTTGTCGATGAGCAGCGGCACCCCCGGGACCAGCGCAAGGGGGAGCAGCACGATGAGCACCGGGGTCACGGCTGTGAGGATGAGCACCGCGAGCACGATTGCGAGCCCGAGCAGCACGGCGACGTCGCCGCCATACCGCCGTCGCTGCTGGGGGCGGAGCACCAGATAGTTGGGCCCGCGCTCGGCGACCGCGATCCCGGGCATCGGACGCTGCGCGAAGTCCCCAAGCACATCGTCCGGCGGCTTACCGGTTCGAAGCGAGAACTGATAGGCGCGTGTTCGCAGTCTGGTGATCATTGGGCGCATGCGTCGCTCCATTTGTACCGCGTCGCGACAGCGGTGCGTGGGGTGCGATAGCGTTTCCACCGATGGCTCGCCCGCCGGCAACCGCCCTGAACGTCGATCCGCTGCTGCTCGGGATCGTCATCCTGGCAGTGGCGGTCTGGTACTGGGTCCTGCATCGGTCCCCGGAGTCACCCAGCGGTGCCCAAAAACTCGCGCTGATCACGGCGTTGGCGCTTCTCGTCGTCATCTGGATCTCGCCGCTGGCGACGCTCGCCCAGCACTACCTGCTCGCCGCCCACCTCGTCCAGGTGCTGATCCTGATCGGGCCCGTGCCGGCGCTCCTGCTCCTGTCCCTGCCGCGCAACGCCGGAATCTCGCCGCGAACCGTGCCGCTGCCTCTGCGGCTCGCCGTGCATCCGATCGTCGCGATAGTCGCCATCAACGTCGGCTTCATCGCGTGGCACCTGACGTCCACCTACGACGCGGCTCTGGCGCACTGGTGGCTCTACGACTCGATGCAGGCGACGCTGCTGGTGGTCTCGCTGCTCTTCTGGTGGCCGATCGTGACCCCTTGCTCACCCCCCGCGCGTGCGCTCACCGAGTTCGGCAAGCTTGGCTACATCGTCCTGGCCACGATCCCGCAGACGCTCGGCGGACTGCTGGTGGCACTCGCGGGCCACGTGCTGTATCCGGGGTACGGGGCCGGCCCGCAGCTGGTCGGCGTCGGCGCCCTCACGGATCAGCAGATCGCCGGGGCAAGCATCGCGCTGGTGAGCAAGATCGCTCTGTTCGCCGCGTTCTGGGTGGTGTTCATGAACCTGCTCAGCACCGGGTCGGATGGGCGCGAGGAGGATGACGGTGGTGGTGGCGGCGGCGATGGTGGCTCGAGCCCGAGGCTCGATGCACCGCGTCCATCAGGCTTGCCGCGCTGGCTGGACGACATCGGCGACGGCCTGACGACCGACGAGCCGCTGCCGAAGCCGGTCAGGGTGCCGGTAGGGTCAGGGTCTCACCCGGCCTGAGCTCCGCACCGGCCAAGTGGTTCGCCGCCTCGATGGTGGAGATCGACTGCTCGATGTTCGCGCCGGGGTAGTGACTCGCTGCAATGCCCCAGAGCGTCTGACCGGGCTGAACGACCACGCGCGCGTTGGTATTCGGAGAGCCCGCATATGCGACGCCGCCGACGACGACGAGCCCGGTAGCCGCGGTGGCCACCATCAAGGCGAGCCGCGCCGGACGGCTGAGGCGCTCCTGCCGGCGGGCGAAGCGATTGGGTCCGAGGCTGTCCTGGATCATGTTCCTGCACCGAACGGATGTTCCATGGGATGACCCTATCAGGGAACGGATGTTCGAGTCAAGCACCAGGATCGNNGGGGTGAGCGATCGCCCGATCCGGATCCGCGTCGGGGTGCTCATCTGGCGCGATGGGGAGGTACTCCTCGTCCGTCATGAGAAGGGCGGCCGCTCGTACTGGCTTGTCCCCGGCGGCGGGCTCGACCCCGGCGAAACGATGCTCGAGGCGGGTGCCCGGGAGGTGCTCGAGGAGACCGGCTACTCCGTGGAGATGGGCCGCCTCCATCTGATATGCGAGGCGATCGACCCAAAGCCGGGTGGCCGCCACATCGTCAATGTCGTGTACGCGGGGACCGTGCGTGGCGGCACGCTGACGGTGGGAGTCGACGACAAGTCGCTGCGCGACGCGCAGTGGCATCCCCTCGAGGCGCTCGAGACCCTCGAGATGTATCCCCCGATCGGAGCCGACCTGCTCGCCTGCACCCGCGACGAGACCGGTTGCACTGTGCGTGTGCTCGGCAATACCTGGCGCCCGTACGAGGCGTAGCCCGGCGGATCAGCTCCGGGCGGCCACCTCGCCGAGATAGTCGCCGAGGCGGCGATACGCCTCACGCTTGCGCCGGTCGGTGATCTCGGTATAGACCTTGAGCGTCTCGAGGGTGGCATGTCCGAGGACCTCCTGTACGAGGCGGACATCGCCGTCCGTCGCCTCGAGGAGGGTGGTCGCAGCCGTGTGCCGGGCGGCGTGGGGGGTGCGCAGGTCGCTGAAGAGCTCGAACATCTCCGGGACGACCCCCATGCGGCGGCGCAGGGCGGCCAGCGCAACGCGTGCGCCGTCGGTGGTGAGGCGGTTGTGCGGCAGCGCACGTCCGTGGGGCACGTCAGCGCGGGCGACGCTGATGAACAGGGCAGGGGAGGGGTCCGGGCCGCGCATCTTCAGGTAGTCCTCGACCGCCGCGAAGGCGTCATCGGTGCAATACACAGTTCTGTATTTGCCACCTTTGCCCAGAACACGGAAGCCCTCGGGCCGGACGTCACCGCGATCGAGGCCGCATGCCTCTGCGATCCTGCACCCGGTGCTCAGCAGCAGGTGGATGAGGGCGCGGTCGCGGCGGTCACGCAGGGTCTCGCGCGGCAGCGCCGCGAGGAGCCTCGGCACGTGGTCGGTCGGCACCGGGTGCGGGTCGCCCACCACGTAGCGAGGCACGGTGACCTGGCGGCTCAGCTCCGCCGAGATCCAGCCCTCGTCATAGGCGTAGGCAAGGAATCGGCGCAGGGCGACGAGCGCCCGCGCCCGCGATCGTGGGTTGGGCAGCACGTCGGCGAGCTCGATCTGGTAGCGACGCAGCGCCGCCCGGTCGACCCCCGAGAGCAGGTCGTCGCTGAGCGGACGGGTGCGCAGGAAGGCCACGAACTTGGCGAGATCCTGCCGGTACGCGCGCACCGTCGTGGCCGGGCGGTTGCGCTGAACCCGCAGCCAGTCGAGGAATTGCTCGACCTGGTCCGGCATCGAGTCGCTGGGACCGGGGACGTGGCCGGCCCAGGCGGGACCCCGCCGTTCGCGAGGGGCCGTTGGACGGCGAGTGGAGCGAAGGCGAGCCGCCATGCTCCGTATTATCAGGAGCTTGGCGCTCAGTGACCGATTCCGGCCTCGTCGAGGGTGAACCGGATGAGGTCGAGGGTGGCGAGGCGCTGGTCGGGTTGCTGACCGCCCGGGTACGCGATGGCCGACTCGATCAACGGATGCCAGACGTCGAGGTACGGACCGCGGAGCGCCCATGAGGCGGCTTCCGGCTTGGTCACGAGCTCGCCGGTGGCAAGCAGACACAACGAGCGGCACATGGTGACGACCGCATACGCCTGGTATGACCGCTTGAGGAACTGCCCCGGGAACTCAAGCTGCGGGAGCCACCACGACCGCAGGTTGCCGATCACGGCGTCACGGAGCTCGCCGCCGCTCACCGGCGCGACGATCTTCGTGATCCTGGGGCCGAAGAGCGTGATGCCGTGCTCACGGAGGACCCGCCGCTGGATCAGGAAGTCGGGTCCGAGCGCCTGCACCTTGAACCCTTCGTCCTGGTGCAGCTCCAGGACGGCGATCCCCGGAATTCCCGGTGTCGCCAGCGCCCTGGCCGGCACGAACATCGCCTCGAGACGATCCGCCCACCGGTCATCACCCGAGCCGTGCATCGCCCGGTGCACCTCACGCAGGCGTTCGTTCGCAGGTCCGTCGGTGAGGGTTCGGGTGGTGACGAGGATGTCGATGTCGCTCGTCCTCGGATTGAACGCCCCGGTGGACAGCGAGCCGTGGACGTAGACCCCGGCAAGATTCCGTCCCAGCGCACTCCGCCACGAGGAGACCGCCAGGCCGAGGAACGAACCGAGCCCAGGTCCGCCGGCACTGATGATCCGCGCGTCGGTGTCCATCGCCGATAACCCTATCCGTGAATGGCGCGCTTCCCGACCCCTGTGGCGCGACGTGTTCAGATCGTGTCGGTGGCATCCGACGTCACGGCACGCTCCAAGCGGCCACGCCGGCCGCACTCGCGCCACCCGAGGTGCTGCCACGTCGCCAGCCCTGCAGGATTGTTGCGGTTGACGTGCAGGTAGGCGACGCCGATGCCCAACGCACGCATGCGCGCCCGGGCCTCCGTGACGAGCGCCGTCGCCAGCCCCATTCGCCGATACCCGGGATCGACCCCGACCTGACCAATCCAGCCGGTGCCACAGACCACGAAGCCGAAAGGCTTCGCATCGTGAACGGCACAGAACGACGCGGAGGGCAGGAAGATTTCTTCGCTCGTGAGGCTGTCGATCCATTCCGACTGCGACCAGCCGGGGAAGCCCGGCCGGCTTCGAAACGCGGCCTGATACACCTCGAAGCTCGCTGAGGGGGCGCCGGCGTCCCATTCGAGTATGGCCGTGCCGGGTGGCCATCGCACGGGCGGGAGGTCGCCGGCAAGCGAGCATTCCATGGCCAGCTCTTCGAATACGAGGTCATAGCCCGCGGCAGCCCAGCGGCGCGTCTCGGCGTCGGTGAGGTTCTCGCTGACGATCTGGGCTGGTGTCGGAGCCGCTTCGGCGATCCGTTCCTCGATCCATTCGAGCTGCTCGGGCCAGAGGTGCTCTTCGCCCTGGAGCATCGAGGTCACCGTGATCGGTCCCGAAGCCTCGGGAGCGGGCTCACACACAAAGGCGCAAGCGCCCAGCTGGCCGTCCGACCGCGCATGCAGGAG
>PKYW01000032.1:6474-13930 GCA_003132805.1 Candidatus Dormiibacterota bacterium
CTTCTAGATCGTGAGAATATGCATTATCAGGAGCTTTATTGGAGTTCTGCTGATAGTCGGCCAGCAGCTCTCCTCTCGTGCCGCGGACGCTTGATCACGCCCGTGGAGCTTTCTTGGCACCGCCCGATTCCCCTCGGAGACGAACGCCGCCGATACCCCGAGCGACCTGGGGGCGCGCGCCAAAGTGGTTCGAAACCCCCAGGACGCGCCGGCATCTATACCGAACTTACTGCGACTTACGCAGCTGCCTGTCAGCCCGGGTTGTAGACCGCGATCGCCGGCGCCGCGCACCCGGGGCACGCCGGCGCCACCCAGAGCGTGTTGGTGCTCGACCGCCAGACGACATCGATGGCGCCGCCGGTCGCGAAACCCACGGACGACGGATCCGACGTCGCGGACGCGCCGAGTCCCTCAGGGCCCACCAGCCCGCTGGCGGACGTGTACAGGGACGACGCCATCAGACCGGACGACTCACGCGAATTGACGATCACCAGGCCGGGTGCGAGGTCGACCACCGAGGGGTTGCCGATGACCGTCTCGGTTCCGAGCGCCACCGCCCCGACCCAGGTCTGCCCGCTGAGCTCCCCGTGCCATAGCTGGCCTGCGCTGTCCCAGAAGACGTCGATGGCGGTGCCGGAGGCGCTCGCCGTCGGATCCGCCGAAAGTGACGTGGCCGTCAGTTGCATCGCACCCGACCACCCCAACGATGTGGCCGTGTCCGACCACAGGTCCCCGGAGGCGTCGCGCCAGAAGACGGTGTCAGAGCCTAGCCCGGCGCTCGCCACCACCGGGTTGCCCCCGACTGCTCCGGTGTTGAGAGGCGTGGCGCCGCTCCAGATCTGGTTGTAACGGTCGACCCAGAGGTCGCCGCCGGAACCCTTCCAGTACACATCGATGACGCCAGGGCTCGGCGAGACGGCCCGCGGTTGGGAGCCGAGCGGCCCCAGCCCGAGGGATACCGGCGCGGACCAGGTCCCGCTCCCGAACCATCCCGGGATGAACGCCGTGTACCAGAGGTTCTGGTCCTCCCCTTCCCAGAACGCGTCAATCCTTCCGGGCCCCCATGCAACGACAGAAGGATCGGATCCGAGGACCGCCCCCGAGCCGCCGGCGGCACTGATGTCAGCCGAGGCACTCCCCCACGTCCCGTTGCGGAACGCCAGGTTCCAGAGGTTGCCATCGGTCCCCCGCCACAGCACGTTGATGTCACCAGGCTGATCGGAGACCGTCTGCGGGTTGCCCGCGATGTTGGCCGCCTGTGGGAGCGCAACCGGGTCAGGGAAGCCATAGTAAGGAAGCGAGCGCGTGCCGCCCTGGTCGAGGTCGACGGACCCGGGGATCCCGGGCACGGAGCCCGCGTCGCTGTACTGCCAGACCTGCCAGCCAGTGCCACCCCAATTGTTCTCCGGCACCGACGGCTGGCTGACGAACCAGTTCGCCACCCAGAGCGGGTCAAGCGTGAACGCCGCCGAGTTGACGTTCCCGTTCCACCACGATGGCGAGCAGTAGATGGCCGGCAACGAGCCGATCGCCGCACTGACCGTGTTCACCATGGTCCGGAGGTTGGCGACCACCACCGACTGCGGTTCCCCGTCGGTGGTCTCGACGTCGATCGTTGGGACGAGATCGCCATGGGTGAACCCCACCGCGCGGAGTTGGGAGATGAGCAGGTCGGCCTGGGCGACCGGGCTCTGGTTGGGTTCGAAGAACAGGTACGCCCCAGGCGTCACCCCGGCGGCGGACGCGCCGCGCCAGTTATTGCCGAACTGGCCGTCGGGAGACGCTGCGCCGTCCGCTGCGCGGATATAAGCGAACGAGATCCCCGATGCGGCCACAGAGTGCCAGGCGATCGACGAACCCTGGTAGGCGCTGACGTCGATCCCGCGGAGCGGTCCCGACGCCCGTACGTCCGCCGCGCCGAGCAGACCGCCCGGCAGGGCGGCCGCGAACACAAGCGCCATCGCTGCGACAGCGATCCGAGATCTCACGAAGCCGCCCGAGAAATACCCGCCATTGCCATGAGCGTACACACGGATGTCGCAGCCGTTGAGATCGTCACCGTATCTTCATGTCCGATCCGGCACAGCCGGATTGGACATGCTCCGTTTGGACACCCCTTGGAAAGGTTGGTCCGTTACTCTGATGCTGTGGCACAGGACACCCCGCGCAGGCCTGCAGGCAAACAGCCCGGTCCTGCAGGCAAATCACCTGCCAGGCCGCTGACCAAGAAACAACGCCGCAATCAGGCGGCCGCCAGGTCGGTCACCCTCGAGCGCCGTCCACCCTGGCAGTCGCCAACGATCGTGACGATCTCGAGCGTCGCTGTGGTTGCGGTGGTACTCATCATCATCGTCCTCATCAACCAGGTCGGTGGCGGCAATGCGACCGTCGCCACGGCTGTCCCCGCCAAGCTCTTGGCACAGGTTGAAAGCCCCAGTGCTTCAGTGGTGGATGCGGTGGGGTCCGGCGGTCAGCCCGGCGACATGATTCGCCTTCCAGCGTCCGCGAAGCTCCCCGTGACTGATGGGAAGACCCTCGTCGTCTTCATGGGCGCCGAGTTCTGCCCCTACTGCGCGGCCGAGCGTTGGTCGATGGTCATGTGGCTGTCGCGCTTCGGTACCTTCAAGAATCTCAGCGAAATCCAGTCGTCGTCGACCGACGTCGATCCGGATACCCATACCTTCACGTTCTACAAGTCAACGTACACGAGCTCCGTCATCGATTTCAGCTCGAACGAAGTCGAGGACCGCAACTCGCAGCCGCTGCAGACGATGACTGCGTCGATCTCGGCCATTGTCAGCAAGTGGGACAGCCCTCCCTACACCGCGCAGGCCGGTCAGTTCCCGTTCATCGACATCGGCGGGGTGTTCACGCTCCTCAACACGAGCTACGACCCGGCCGACCTCGCCAACCTGACGTGGAACCAGATCGGCAACGACCTCGCCGATCCGACCTCGACAGTTGCGAAGGACATCATCGGGAACGCGAACATCCTCACCGCAGCAACCTGCATCGCGACTGGTGATAACCCGTCTTCGGTGTGTGCCTCCCCAACTATCCAGAGCATCGAAACGGGACTGAAGACGATCAAGGTCACCACCTGATCCTGGGCTGACCTGAACGCATGGCAGTCATCACCTCCTCGGGGGTCATCAACACCGGGTACGCCGTACTTGCGCTGATCGCGGATGCCCTGGTCGTCGTCGCCGCAATCGCCTTCATCGTTTCGCGCACGTCGCCGTCAGGTCGCGACTGGTGGGACCGTCTGCGCGACGGCATCAGTCCCTTCGCGTTGCAGATCGCGTGGATCGTGGCGGTGCTTGCCACCTTCGGCAGTCTGTTCCTGCAATTTTTCGAGGGTCTGCAGCCATGCGAGTTCTGCTGGTTTCAGCGCATCTGCATGTATCCACTGTCGCTCCTGCTCGGCATCGCGGCGTTCCGAGGCGATGTGCAGGTGGCAAAGCGGTACTTCATCGGACTGTCAGTCGTCGGCCTGGGGCTCGCGATCTACCACTATCAGTTGGAGCTCTTTCCGAACCAGCCCCTCGTCTGCAGCGCTTCCGGACCTGCATGCAACATCGCGGTTATCGATGTCTTCGGATTCATCTCCGTCCCATTCCTCTCGATGGCCGCCTTCGCGCTCATCTCGACGCTCCTGCTCATGGCTCGTGGAGAGAGCGACGATGACTTTGACGAAGTCGAGGTCATCGAGGGCACCGTCAATATCGACTCCGATGACGATGCCGTCCCCTCGCCGGCGTAGAGCCGACTGAGTCAGACGAGCTCGGCGAGATACTTCGGCAGCATCTGCCGCCACGTCGACCAGTCGTGGTCGTAGTCGCTCCCCCATGAATCGACACGGTTCGGGATGCCCTTGCTGCCGAGCACGTCGGCAAGCCGCCAGGACTCGCCGATGTTCTCCCAGCGACCCTCACCGGACGCGAGAATCGCCTTGCGGGTCTGCAAAAGTGCAAGGTGTTCGCCGTTCAGGTCGGGCAGGAAGTACGACGGCGTCGCGAAGTACAGATCGTCGCCGGCGTTGTCGCCCACGAATCGTGAGATGTCGTAGGTGCCGCTCATCCCGATCGCTGTGGTCACGGTGTCCGGGTAGTGGCAGAGCAATGACACGGCATTGAAAGCACCGATCGATGCCCCGGCGGTGATCACGGTGATGTCCGGGCTCTCGCAATCCATGCGGATCATCGGGATGAGCTCATGGCGGACGAACTCGATGAAACCCCGAGTGACCGCGGCTCGATAGCGCGCGTCACCGTCCTCGCGGAGCATCGCACGGCCCGACACGCTGTCACAGGAGTAGATCTTTGCCCGTCCGGCTTCGAGGTACTCCCCCACCGAGTCGACGAGCCACATGCGCTCGATCTCCTCGGCGTCACCGCCCGCGGTCGGGAACACGATCACCGGCCGCCCGAAATGCCCCCACCTGGCGACGGTGACGTCGCTCTCGACTCGGCTGGAATACCAGCGTTCTCGCCTCTTCATGGCCGCACAGTCTCGCGCATCGGTGCGAAGTGGCGCATCACGCCGGATAGATCAAGCGCGCTTCGCCGGGGAACAGCCAGCCGAGGCCGTCGAGGAGCCGGTCGCGCCAGTTGATCCAGTTGTGGCCGTCGAGCGCCTCGACGACACGGAGCTCGGCGCACATCCGCTCGAGCACGTCCACCATCGCTCGATCCGGGACGGCAAGTGGCTCGAATGCTCCGTAGGTCAGGAAGATACGGTCCGTCACCTTCTTCGGTCGCGCGCGCACCGAGTTGACGAAACGGACCACCGGCGCGAAGACCTCCCCGAACGTGCCCGGTGGGGTAGCCTCGGTGAAGCGCAGCGACGGGGATTCGAGGAGCAAGGCTCCATAGAAGCCGGGCGCTCGAACGGCGGCGGAAAGCGCGGCGACCCCGCCGAAGCTCGCCCCCATCAACACCCTCCCGCGAGGATCGCCTCGAAGCTGGAGCGATCCCTCCACCTGGGGCACGAGCTCGGTGGTCAGGAACCGGCTGTGCGCAGCGGTTGCGCTGTACTCGCGGAGCCGGTCGCCGGGGTGCGTGAACGCGACGACACAGTCGGCCATCAGCCGCCGATGCATCAGGTTGTCGAGCGCGGTCGCCATCGATGAGTAGTGCAGGAAATCACCACCGTCGTGCACCACGAGCAGCGGCATGCGCCGGTCGCGGCGCATCCGCGACGGGATGTACAGAGTCACATGCGCTTCGCGGCGCAGCGCCCGGCTGGGAATCCGCAGGTCGACCAGCTCGCCGGATACCGCCGCCGGATCGGGGTACGTCCAGTCGGGCGTGACGTAACCGTCGGCCTCGAGCACCGACTGCGAGCCGATCGCATCGCCCACCACGCGAGGATTGAGCGGATCGTCAATGCTCTCGGTGTGCTCGCCCCGGCGGACCAGGATCCGGTACTGGATGCGCGCGCCCCGAGGCAGCTCGACGCTGGCGTACCAGAGGTCGGTTCCCTTCAGACGCCGGAGTGGCAGCGGCATCGGCACCTCGAGCATGCGGTGCTCGATCGCTACCGAGTCCGCCTCTCCTCGCCACAGGAACGTGCAGGTCGTCCCCTCGACCAGCGGGATCCGCTGCTCGCGCAGCAGCTGATCGATCGCCTCAGGGGAGCTGCCCTCGCTGCGCAGGCGGGGGAGNNCGCTGCGCAGGCGGGTGAGTGCCCGCGGACTGCGGGCGGGGCTGGGAGTCACGGTCAGGCTGCGTGCGCCCCCCGAAGCACCTGTCCGTCGTCTGCGATAACCCCCACCGCGCCGAGATCTGCGGGACGTCCAGACTGCAATTCCAGACGATCACCGGGGTCGAAGAGCACGCAGGCGCTGGGCGCGCAGCGTCGCGCCAGCATCGCCAGGTGATACGGATCGTGCGCGTGCAGACGTGATGCCGCAGCGGGCAGCGCCACCATCCCGTGGGCGACACCGATGCCGATGTCGTAGAGCTCCTCCGGGCGACCGGCAGGGTCGTCGTCGTCGATCACCACGATTCGCTCGCAAACGGCCATGCAGCCGGATGACCAGGCGAGCAGTGGTCGCTCCTCGATGAGCGCTGCGAGGTTGTACAGGTGCAGGCAGTCGTTGAGCACACCAACGTGCCCTCCGGCGATGGCGATCGCCGCACAGCCGGCGACGATGCCGGCCACCTCCTCGCGGTGCCGGCTGATGCTCGGGCGCGAGTGCGGCGGGTGCTGCGTGTAGAAGCGCTCATACGCCGAGGCGATTGCCGCAGCGTGTGTCTGGTCGAGCGTCCGGACCGCGTCGATGGCCCCGTCGAGCTCCGGCCCTAGTGGGCGCTGCGCCTCCGCAAATCGACGCCGGATGACGTCCACTCCCGCGAGCGCGTGGCGCAATCGGAGCAGGTACAGCTCGCGCAACTCATCCAGCTGCGTGCGCAGGAGCCGCTCGGCGTCGGCATAGTCCGGGTCACTCTCGAGCACGTCGAGCCGGCGTCCGTAGAGATTGAGATTGCGCGAGCCGCCGCCGAGGCGTCGGTCAACCTCGGCATCATTGCGCTCGCCTTCCTCCCAGCCTGCGGTGATCAGCGCAACCGGGCCGTCAACGCCGAATGCCGCCACCTCCGCCCCGAGATCGACCCCGTCGAGCGGCCCGAGCAGGGTCACCTGCCTCACGAGGCGCGCACGCGGACCGTCTCGCCGACGACGTTGAGCATGTGGTGGACGGTGTCGTAGTCCGGGTGGGCCATGCGAATCCACGCGTTGGCCATGTAGCCGGCTTCGACCGGCTGCGTCGGCGTGCCGCCCGGCGGAAGGTGGCTGTCGAGAATCCATTCGCCGAACTGGCGCTGCACCTCCTCCACGCCGTCGTAGTGGCTGATGACGCCGTCGCGGTCCGGACGGAGTGCGACGATCCCGGCAGCGCGGCGCCGCGAAAGCGGTCGATCGACCCCGTGATGCACGATCGCGTTCGCCCATTCACGGTAGATGTCGATGTCGTTGCCTGCGGCGTAAAGGTCCCACGCGCGCACCCCGGGCGGGCGGCAGCCGATCTCGCTGAAGAGCAGCCCCTTGGGGCCGAAGAACCACTCCATGTGGGTCGCCGAAGTTCCGATGCCGAGCGCCTCGATGGCACGTAAACCGATGTCGCGCACTTCCACGTAGTCCTCCGCCGAGTCGATGCGGTTGGTGCAGATGAACTGCGGGCTGATCCAGCGCTCGCGCATCGCCTCGAGGACGTTCGGGTAGTAGTGCGAGATGAAGTCGTAGACGGGGTGGCCGTCGATGCTGATCGTGTCGTAGAAACCCTCGTGCCCTTCGACAAACTCCTCGACGGCGATGTCGGTGGCGCCGGACTCGCCGAGCTCAGCGAGTGCGCGATCGAGCTCGGCATCCGAGTCGGCACGCACCGTCCCGGACGCCCCGGCGGCTGCGCGGGGCTTGAGGATGATCGGGTAGCCGACCTGCGCGACGAAGTCGC
>PKYW01000035.1 GCA_003132805.1 Candidatus Dormiibacterota bacterium
CGGGTCGGCGTTCGGCAGCGCGGCGCCGACCAGCGCGTGGCCGCCCTCGTGCGCGATCGTGATCACCCTGCCCGACAGCGGCACACCGGCAGCGATCGGGTACGCCGAGCAGTCGGGCCTGCCGTTCGCCGAAGGGATGATCAAGTCGCGCTACATCACGCGGACCTTCATCCAGCCCACGCAGCGCCTGCGTGAAGCCGGTATCCGCCTGAAGTTCAACCCCATGCGCCATGTCCTCGAAGGCCGCCGGGTGGTGCTCGTCGACGACTCGATCGTGCGGGGCACGACGTCGCGGCGCATCATCGACGAACTGCGCCGCGCCGGCGCGAGCGAGGTGCACATGCGCATCGCGTCGCCGCCGATCGCGTGGCCGTGCTTCATGGGCATCGACATCGCATCGCGGCGAGAGCTCATCGCGGCAGGTCACACCGAGCGCGAGATCGGTGCGATGCTCGGAGCCGATTCACTTCGCTATCTCAGCCTGGCGGGCCTGCGCCGCGCCATGGGCCAGCCAGACGGCAACGGCTTCTGCTTTGCCTGCTTCACCGGGTCGTATCCCGTTGACGTTCCCGCGCAGCTCGAGATGGACAAGCTGGCGCTGGAGATTCCCGTAGCCGTTTCCTCCTGAGCCCGGATGGCACAGGTCGCGCGGGTGGATGAGCATCTCGCGGANNGCCGGCCTGATGGTCAAACCCGAGTCACTGCAGGTCACGGGCTCCTTCAAGGCGCGAGGTGCGTTCAATGCCGTTTTGAGCCTCGTCGAACGCGAGCCCGGGGTTGCGGGTGTCATCACCCACAGCTCTGGAAACCATGGACAGGCCCTGGCCTACGCGGCGAGAGCCGCCGGACTCGCTGCCACCATCGTGGTCCCGGAAGGCGTTACCCCCGCGAAGATCGCGGGGATCCGATCGTTCGGAGGCACCGTCGTGACCGAAGGCGTCACGTACGACAACCGCGAAGAGATTGCGGAGGCGATCGCGATCAACGAGGGACTGCCACTGATCCACCCATACGACGACTGGGATGTCATCCACGGCGCCGGCACATCCGGTCTCGAGATCAGTGAGGACTCGGTGCCCGGAGCGGTGGTGGTTCCGATCGGCGGCGGCGGTCAGATCTCGGGGATCGCCCTTGCCCTCGCAGTTCTGTCGCCCGAAACCACCGTGATCGGCGTCGAGCCTGCGACCGCCGATGACGCCGCGCAGAGCCTCCGAACGGGAATTCTGCAGCGGCTGCCATCCGACCCGAAAACCCTCGCAGAGGGGGTGAAGTCGAAGTCCATCGGGCAGCGGGATTTCGAGGTCATCGTGGGCGATGGGCTCGTCCGAGACATCGTGACGGTCTCCGAGGACGAGCTCAAGGACGCACTGCGCGTTGCCTGGATACGGCTCAAGCTCGCGATCGAGCCGACGGCCGCGCTGACACTGGCCGCCTATCTCAACGGGAAGGTGCCCGCCGGCAGCGAAGAACATCCGACGGTGCTCATCCTCAGCGGTGGCAACTTCGACCCGGCAACGGTGGCGGCGCTGCTTTCGTCGTAGCTACGGACTCGCGTGAGAAGCCGGGCTATGCCTCGGCCGGATGGTAGGTGTTGATCACCACGCCGTTCGGCAGCGCCTTCGACTCAGCGAGCGTGAACGTCCGCCGCGGGACACCGTTGAAGAGCCGCCTGGTGCCTTCACCGAGGACGATCGGGTAGATCATCATCCGGTACTCGTCGATGAGCTCGTGCACGGTGAGGTAGTCGATCAGTGTGCCGCTGCCGCCGATCAGCAGGTCACCGCCATCTTCCTGCTTGAGTTCGCGAACGGCCTCAGCCACATCGCCCTTGATGATGGTTGCGTTCCACGAGGCGGACTCGAGCGTGTGCGAGGCGACGTACTTGGGCATGCTGTTCATCTTCTCGCCGAACTCGCCGGTGCCCTGCATGGTCGGCCAGGCCGTGGCGAAGCCCTCGTAGGTGATTCGACCGAGCAGTTGGGCGTCACTCGCGAACAGTTCGCGTGCCTTGTATTGCGCGGCCTCCTCCGACCAGAACGGGAACGACCATTTCCCCGGTTCGTCGATGTAGCCGTCGAGCGTGATGTACGTGGTGGCGACGACCTGTCGTGGCATGGTACGTGCTCCCTCTGATGCGCCTCGTTACGTCGGACGCTGTTTGCCGCGCTCCTGCCCGATAGCGCGGCTCCGCCAAAGTATATTCGGGAGGCTCATTTGCGCACCCGGCGCACCGTTGGCTTGTGTCTAGCAGATCCTCACAATGGTGAGCCGATCATGGCGACCTCGAACCGAACTGCTGCGCACTCGCCGCTCACGCGCGCACTGCTCCGGTGCGGAGTCCTCGCCGGTCCGCTGTTCGTGGCCGTATTCGTGATGGAGGGCACGAAACGACGCGACTACAGTCCCATGCAGCAGCCGGTGAGCGCACTGGCGCTTGGTCCCCGCGGCTTCGTCCAGACGGCGAACTTCGTTGTGGTCGGCACGTTGTACGTCGCCGGATCGCGTGGGCTGTCGCGCGCCGGCTCTGGTAACGGTCGTCTTGTGCCTGCCCTGATCGGCGGAGCCGGAGTTGGCCTTCTCGCGGCGGCTCGTTTCCCTACAGATCCGGTCCCTGGCTACCCGCCCGGTTCAGACAGCTCGCCACCGCACCAGACGACGACCGGCATGCTGCACAACCTTGCATCCGTACCAGTGTTCCTCGGTGTGTCGGCGTCGGCCGCGCTCAGTGCCGTCAAGGCCACTCGACGAGGCGAACACGCGTGGGCCGCATACTCGGCTGCAAGCGGCGCGACCATGCTGGCGACCACGGTCGCGGCCGGTGCCGGCTTCGGTCAGTCTCCACAGGTTGTCGGCGTTGCGGGGTTGTTGCAGCGCGTCAGCATCGTCTCCGGATTCAGCTGGGTCAGCATCGCGTGTGCGCGAGCATTGCGTCAGCGCATCCACTCAGAGCCGAAGGCGCCGCTCAATCCACGATTTCGGACGCGTGCGCACGGTAGATCTCGTTCTTGCGTGCGCGATCCTGGTCGCTGCTCAGACTCTCGATAAGCGAGAGCAGGCGCTCGGTGAGGATGATCAGATAGCGCGTCTCCGGGGTGAGCGCGACGAAGGTGTGCGCAACGCCGGCCGGGACAAACACGGTCGAACCTTCGGGCGCATCGATCTCGCGACCGGCAAAGCGAAACCGCATGGCTCCCGAGAGAACGTGCCACGCCTCGTCGTCCTCGTGATGCACGTGCAGTTCGGCCGGGCCACTCCCCGACCATTCCCGGATCGCGAACGTTCGGCCGCTCGCATCCTCAAGCGATCGCTGAGCGTCGCCGCCGACACTGATCACCGGTTCGGCCGCCATCAGTAGCGTGTGCCCTGCGGCTGCGGCAGGGCGTCAAGCTCCGCCAGGGCCTCGGCACTCAGCCCCACGTCGGCGGCGCCTGCGTTGTCGATCAGATACTTCGGGGTCTTCGTACCGGGGATCGGCACCACATACTCACCCTGGGCGAGCACCCAGGCCAGCGCCACCTGCGCCGGCGTGGCGCCGGCACGATCGGCGATCTCACGCAGCCGGCCAACAATGGCGAGGTTGACGCGCAACGCGTCCTGTTGAAAGCGTGGCAGTTCACGGCGGAAGTCCTCCTGTGGCAGGTCGTCGAATGACGAGAATCGTCCGGCGAGGAAACCGCGTCCCAGCGGCGAGAACGGCAGCAGCGCAATTCCCTGTGCCCTGCAGTACGGCAGCACCTCGGGCAGGACGTCTCGAGTCCAGAGGGAGAACTCGGACTGCACCGACGTCACGGGATGAACTGCCTGCGCGCGCTGGATCTCGTCCACGGACACCTCGGACAGCCCGATGTACCGCGCCTTGCCTGCGGCCACTGTCTGTGCCATAGCACCCCACGTGTCTTCGATGGGGACCTGCGGGTCAACCCTGTGCAACTGGTAGAGATCGACGTGATCGGTGCCGAGTCGCGTGAGGCTGCCGTCAATCGACGTCCGAATGTACTCGGGACGACCGTTCCGTCCTGGCCCCGGCGCAGAAGTGCCGGGTCCGTACGACGGTCCGACCACGTCCATCAGCAGCCCGACCTTGGTGGCGAGCACAGCGCGCTCACGCCGGCTCCCCGACAACGCTTTTCCCACCAACTCCTCATTGGTGTTCGGGCCGTACGCGTCGGCGGTGTCGATGAGCGTCATGCCGAGGTCGAGCGCCTGGTGGATCACCGCGATTGACGTTGCATCGTCGCGCGGCGCGGCCATGTCGTACGAAGCGGTCATGCCCATGCATCCCAGACCGATGACACTCACCTCAGGGCCGTTGCTGCCCAACGTTGTGGTTCGCATCAAGCACACACGTCTACGCGTCCTCTCCTTCGAGGGATGCCGACGCGCGGTACTCATCGTCGGTGACATGCGATCCCCAGGTCGCGTTGTTGCCCTGGTCGTCGACTTCGACCAGCGAGAGATGGGTCATGAAACGCGTGGGGGACGCACCGTGCCAGTGGTCCTCAGCCGGCTCGAAGAACACTCGATCGCCGGGGCGGATCACCTCGATATCACCGCCTCGATGCCCGACACGGCCCATGCCCTCAGTCACGTAGATCGTCTGCCCGTTCGGGTGCTTGTGCCACGCCGTCCGTGCGCCGGGCGTGAAGTGCACGCTGGTTGCGTTGACGCGCGAACCCTGGCCGGGGACCGCAACCTGATCGACGTAGACCGTGCCTGTGAACCAGTCGCTCGGTCCCGTCCCGGTCGCCTTGCCGTTTCTCGTGATCTGCATGCTTTCTCCTTGTGACGAGAGGCGCACCACGATACTGGGAAGGGTCCAGGCGGGGAAAACTGCCCATAGACACCGATCGCCGCAAACGCTAGTCTATTGAGCAGGGTCATTTAGGGGGAATGGGGAATGAAGACACTGCTGTCGCCGGCAGAACAAAAGCGAGCCTGGCAGTGGCTTGCCGACGTGAACGAGGATCTCGACCTGATCCGCTATCCAACCCGGCTGGAGCTGCTGCGCGCAGTCGACGAAGCGGGGAGACGGGCCGAAAGTCTTGCCCGCCTGGAGTACGCGCTCGAACACCTTCCTCGGCGCTGACGGCGCGAGTTTCAGGTCCGCAGCCGCCAGACCTCGAACCGAGGTGTGATCAGCGCTTCGGCGTTCTGCTCGTGCCCGCCTCCGCCTGGCGCGTCTTGACTCGCTGCTCGATCAGTCGCCTGATGGCCGCAAGCGGCAGCGGCTGATCCAGGGGCAACTGCAGCGTTGCCTTGGCGGCGACGAGATGCTCGAGACCGGTGGCACGTGCTTCCTCCAGTGAAACCGGGTACAGGCCGATGTGATGCGCGTGTGCCCGGAAGTACGCGAGGCGGCCGTGGAGGTAGTAGAACGGCATGCCGTAGCTGATCCGTTCGTCGGCCTCCGGCGCCGCGGCCCTGATGGTGTCGCGGAGCTCCGTCAGCATCGGGCGCAGCGACGCGGGCTCCCCGGCGATGTACTCGTCCACGCTGCGCGGCGCGCTCACGGCGTCCACCCTACTCGTCCGCGACCAGGCGTTGTGCCGCCGAACTCGTCCACCGAATCCTCACCGCCAGGCCCCAAATCAGCGAGCTCGAGGACAACATGGCCACGCCGCGAAACCCTGTACCGTTGACCGCGGGATGAATCCGTCGCGGCGGTCCTGGTTGGTGGGGGCGATAGCCCTCGGCGCATTCGTCGGCATGCTCGACGCAACCATCGTTGCGGTGGCGCTCGACCCGATCACGAAGCGCTTCGCGCTGCCGCTGGCGTCGGGCCAGGAGGTGATTGCGATCTACCTGGTGGTCGTCATGGCAACGCTGCCCACCATCGGTCGCCTTGCCGACCGGTTTGGTCGCCGTCGGGCGTACCTCGGCGGGTTCGCCATGTTCGGCATCGGGTCACTTGTCGCAGCAGTCGCGCCGTCATTCGGGATCCTGCTGCTCGGGCGGATGGTGCAGGCGGTCGGCGGCGGGGTGCTCATGGCCGGCAGCCTCGCGCTCATAGCCGAGCACGCCCCACGGAAGCGAACCGGCCGATCGGTGGCGGTGATGGTGACCACCCAGGCGGTGGCGGGACTGATTGGTCCCCCGTTGGGAGGCCTGCTGGTGGTGCTCGGCGGCTGGCAGGCGGTCTTCTGGGTTGGCGTCCCGCTGGCTGCGATCGGCATCGTCCTAACCCTGGCCGCCGTACCGTCCAGCATCCCGCAGCGCGGGACGGCCATCGATGTTCCCGGTGCCGTGCTGATCTCGGCGATCTTTCTCGGCGTCGGCGCCGGCATCTCGTCACTCGCTGCCCCGGCGTTCGGCCAGATCCCGGCGATCGCCTGGTTCTCGGTCGCCTGGATCGCGCTCCTCCTCCTCCTGCCTGCTGAAATGATCGCCCGCAAGCCTCTGGTGGATGGCCGGCTGTTCCGGCAACCGAGGTTCATGTCCGCGACCGGCGCCACGCTGCTCAGCACCGGGACGCTGATGTCGTGCTTCGCGATCCTTCCGTTCTGGCTCGAGCAGGCTCACGGGGTGACCCCCGTCGTCGCAGGTCTTGCTTTCCTGCCAATTGGGGTCGGGGTCGGCGCCACATCGCGTTTCGGCGGCCGGATGGGCGATGCCAAGCGGACCCAGATGGTGACCGTCGCGGGGATGGGCCTGGCTGCAGTGGGCTTCATCCTCGCAGCTTTCGCGACCCACGGCGTCGACTGGCCGTTGCTCTTGATCGGACTCTTCATGGTCGGATCCGGCAACGGGTTGTTCTCGTCGCCGAATACTTCCGCGGCGATGCGTCTGGCGCCTCGCGACGCTCTCGGCGGTGCAGCGGCCGTGCTCTCCTCGGGACGCAATGCCGGGGTGATCATCGGTCTCGGCATCACCGGAGCGATCTATACGGCTGCCGGTGCGGCTCACGCCGACGTCGCAGCGGCAGGGATCTTCGGCGGTGCCGCGGCGATCTGCGTCGTTGTCGCGGTCATCGCCGCGGCCACCTATCGACCCAGGAGCGTGGCGTCGGACGCAACTGCCGCCGAGGATGCCGTGCTCGAGGGACGAGCGGTCATCGCAGCGCGCGCCACGAGCACCGGCAGTCAGCGCGAGGGCAGCCGCCCGTAGCGTCCGGGTCTAGCGGAAGCCAACTCCTGCCAGCGCCGCGGATCCAGGACAGAGCTTCTCGTAGGGAACCTGCGTCAGCGGCGCCTCGGTGGTGTTGCCGAGCTCGTGGAGATCGGAGGACTGCTCATCGATGTACAGCAGCCCGGTCACGATCTCGCCCCGCCCGCGCGCCGACATCAGATGCTCCATCACCGCCAGGCGATCCGTCGGATCATAGCCGTCAGGGACGCTGCGGAATCGGAGTGTCGCGCCGTCGTGCATCGGGATGCTCACAACGCCTTCGGTGGGAATCGTCGCCGAGATTTCCTCGGCCGGAGGCACGAAGTCGGTGACGGTCATCTGCACGTCGTGCTGGCGCGTGAAGAGGTAGCTCTTGGTCGACCCCTCGTGGTCGTTGAAGGTGACGCACGGCGAGATCACGTCGATAACCGATAGGCCACGATGCGCCATCGCCGCGCGGAAGATGGGCACCAGCTGACGCTTGTCGCCGGAGAACCCGCGGGCGAGAAAGGTCGCGCCCACCGACAACCCCAGGAAGATGGGATCGATCGGCTGCAGATGATTGGCCTCGCCGCGTTTGGTCGTCGAGCCAACATCCGCGGACGCCGAGAACTGACCCTTGGTGAGCCCGTAGACGCCGTTGTTCTCGATGACATAGACCATGCGCACGTTGCGTCGCACCAGGTGAGCGAGGTGGCCGAGCCCGATGGACAGTGAGTCGCCGTCACCGGAGATGCCGATGCACAGCAGGTCACGGTTCGCAGCGCTGGCCCCGGTGGCTATGGGTGGCATGCGTCCATGACAGCCGTTGAACCCGTGCGCGCCGCGCGCGAAGTACGCGGCGGTCTTTGCCGAGCAACCGATACCGCTCAGCTTGGCGATCATGTGCGGCGGCGTATCGCTCTCCCACAACGCGTGGGTGATCGCCGCAGTCACCGAGTCGTGTCCACACCCCGCGCACAGTGTCGACATTCCACCTTCGTAATCGCGGATGGTGAGCCCGAGCGCGTTGCGGTCGAGGCCGGGATGGGTGACGACCGGTTTGACGATGGATGGCACCGCTCAGGCCTCCACGATCTTCGTGACGCCGTCGACGACATCCTCGGCGCTCAACGGGTATCCGCCGTAGGCGAGCACCGACCGCAGCTTCTCCTTGGACACCGGAGTCTCGAGGGTGAGCAGCGTGCGCAGCTGTCCGTCGCGATTCTGTTCGACGACGATGATGGTGTCGTGCGCGTCGAGGAATGCGCGCACGGCGGCTCCGAACGGAAAACCGCGGACGCGCATGTAGTCGGCGGCGATCTCGCGTTTGCCGAGCAGCTCGATCGCTTCCAGCACCGCGAGCTCACAGCTTCCCAGCGTCACGATGCCGAGTGGCGCCTGGGCGCGGTCGTCCACAATTGGCGCCGGGATGTGCTCGGCGACAGCCGTGTGCTTGCGGGAGAGCCTGTCGAGAACCGCCTGGTATTCCTCGGGATACTCGGTGTACGCGCCTTCGATCGTGTGTCCCGAGCCGCGCGTGAAGTACGCACCGAGCTCGCTCACCCCGGGCAGCGTGCGTGCCGCAACGGACTCAGCGTCAGCCGGTTCGTAGCGGTGGAAGACCTCGAGCTCGCGCAGCTCGCCGGCGTCAAGGACGCGACCTCGATCGGGCACGTAGGAGTCGTCCCACTCCAGTGCCGGGCTCACCCAGTCGTTCATGCCGATATCGAGGTCGGAGAGCACGAACACCGGAGTCTGGAATCGCTCCGCAAGGTCGAAGGCATGTGGCGCCATCTCGAAGCACTCCGCCGGATGCGCGGGGAACAGCAGGACGTGCTTGGTGTCACCGTGCGAGGCGTACGCGCAGGTCAGGATGTCCGCCTGCTGCACGCGGGTGGGCATCCCCGTCGACGGTCCAACCCGTTGCACGTCGAAGATCACCGCCGGAATCTCGGCGTAGTACCCCATGCCGAGCAACTCCTGCATCAGCGAGATACCCGGGCCCGACGTCGACGTGAAGGCGCGTGCGCCGGCCCACGACGCACCGAGCACCATGCCGATCGCGGCCAGCTCGTCCTCGGCCTGCAGCACGAGGTAGTTGTTGCGCCCGGTCTCCGGATCGCGCCGGAACTTGGCGCAGTACTTGGCAAAGGCGTCCATGAGCGATGTCGACGGCGTGATCGGGTACCAGGCCGCCACCGTCGCGCCCGCGTAGACGCAGCCGAGTGCCGCGGCGGTGTTGCCGTCGATGAGGATCGATCCCCGGGTCGCGTCCATGGACTCGATCCTGCAGGGCAGCGGGTAGTCGAAATGCGAGGTGGCGTAGTCGTGGCCGAGCCGGAGTGCGCGCTGGTTCGACTCGCGGAGCTTCTCCTTGCCCGCGAATTGCTCGGTGAGCAGCTGCGCGATCACCTCCATGTCGATCCCGAGCATGGCCACGAGCGCGCCCGCGCAGGCGATGTTCTTCATAAGGATCCGTTCGCGCGGCCCCTTGAACTCGTCGTTGCACATCTCAGCGAGCGGCACCCCGAGATACGTCACGTCCTCGCGGATCAGGTCGCGATCCAGCGGCCAGGAGGAGTCGTACATCGTGAAGCCGCCACTGGTGACCTCGGCGACGTCACGCGCGTATGTCTGGCCGTTCATCGCCACCATGAGGTCGTACTCGCGCGCTCGCGACACGTGGCCGTACTTGTTGACGCGGATCTCGTACCACGTGGGCAGACCCTGGATGTTCGACGGGAAGAGGTTCTTGCCCGAGACCGGCACGCCCATCCGGAAGATCGCGCGCATCAACAGGTTGTTGGCGCTCGACGAGCCGGTGCCATTGACGTTGGCGAGCTTGAGGGCGAAATCGTTCACCTTCGAGCGGGTCACCTGGAAGCGTTCCTCTGCCATCTCAGCTCGGCACCGCGACCGGGGTCGAAACGGCGAGCGGGATCAGGAGCTCGAACTTCTGCATGTCCCACGCGGCTGTGGGGCAGCGCTCCGCGCAGAGCCCGCAATGGACGCAGAGGTCCTCGTCCTTGACCATCACGCGCCCGGTCTGAGGCAACGCCGCGGAGACGTACAGCGCCTGGTCGAGATTCTTTGCAGGCGCCGACAGCCGCTGCCGGAGATCGGCCTCATCACCGTTCTCGGTGATGGTCAGGCACTGCACCGGGCAGATGTCGATGCACGCGTCGCACTCGATGCAGAGCGGTGCCTGGAAGACGGTCTGGATGTCGCAGTTGAGGCAGCGCTGCACCTCGCGCGCCGTCTGCTCGGCGGAGAACCCCACCTCGACCTCGGTGCCGATGCTCTGGAAGCGCCGGGTCAGCTCGACGTGCTGCATGCGCTGGCGAGTCGACGGGTTGTAATCGTTGTGGTAGCTCCACTCGGTGATCCCCATCTTCTGGCTGACCAGATTGATGCCCTGGGGCGGCCGGGAGCTGACCGGGATGCCTTCGCAGTGGTTGTGGATCGAGATCGCCGCCTGGTGACCGTGTTCGACCGCCCAGATGATGTTCTTCGGGCCCATCGCGGAATCGCCGCCGAAGAACACGCCGGGCAGCGACGACTGGAAGGTGACCGGGTCGACCACCGGCATGTCCCAGTCGCCCACCTCGAGGCCGAGGTCGCGTTCGATCCACGGAAACGCGTTCTCCTGGCCGATTGCGAGGATCACGTCGTCGCAGGGGATCACGACGGTATCGATGACCGTCGAATGGCGCGCCTGCTCGTCCCATTCGAGGCGTTGGAACTCCATGCCCACGAGCCGTCCGTCCTCGATGACGAACCGAGTCGGAGCATGGTTGACGATGATCTCGACACCCTCCTCCTCGGCATCCTCGAGCTCCCACGACGACGCTTTGAAGAAGGAGCGGGGCCGGCGGGCCATCACCTTGATGTCGGCGCCGCCGAGGCGGAGCGATGAGCGGCAGCAGTCCATGGCGGTGTTGCCGACGCCGATGATCAGCACGCGCTCGCCGATCGTGTCGGTGTGGCCGAACGCGACCGANNAGGTCGACGCCCATGTCGACGATGGTGGCGATCTCCTCGTCCAGGACCTCGGCCGGGAGCCGGAACGCGGGGATGTTGGTTCGCATGAGGCCGCCCGCCTGGTCGAGCTGCTCGAGGATGACCACGTCATAGCCGAGCGGCATCAGGTCGTTGGCGACGGTGAGTGATGCGGGCCCGGCGCCCACGCAGACCACGCGCCGGCCGGTTTTGGCGGCCGGGATCACGGGCAGGCGGTCGGTGATGTCGCCCCGGAGGTCCGACGCCACGCGCTTGAGGCGGCAGATGGCCACCGGCGAGCCATCGATCCGGGTGCGCCGGCAGGCCGGCTCGCAGGGCCGGTCGCACGTGCGGCCGAGAATTCCCGGGAACACGTTGGACTCACGGTTCGACATGTACGCGTCCGTGTAGCGACCCTGAGCGATCAGACGAATGTACTCGGGGACGTTGGTGTGGGCCGGGCAGGCCCACTGGCAGTCAACGACCCGATGGAAATAATTCGGGTCCGACGTGTCAGTTGGGTTCACGAGTTGGGTATGGATTCCTGGGCTTGGACCGTGTTTCCCTACATGGTGACACCGCGGTGGCGGCGCGCGACGGTCGTCGCCATTCCGCGTCCCCTGTGAGACCGTCGATACACTCTCCCCAGATGGGTGATCTTCGCTACGCGGACGCCGGCGTCGACATTGATGAGGGCAACCGCGCCGTCAGCCTGATCCGGCGCACCATCGCATCCACCCACAACTCGCAGGTCCTCGGTGGGATCGGCGCGTTCAGCGGCTTGTTCGCCCTCGAGCCGGGGTCGCCCAACGGCCGCGTGCTCGCGTCGAGCACCGATTCGGTCGGCACCAAGGTCAAGGTCGCCATCGCCACCGGGCGGCATCGCGGCATCGGCATGGACCTCGTCAACCACTGCGTCAACGACATCCTCTGCTGCGGCGCCGAGCCGCTCTTCTTTCTCGACTACTACGCCACCGGCAAGCTCGTGCCCGAGCACCTGGCGGAGCTCATCGAGGGGATCGCCGAGGCATGCCGGGATACGGGCTGCGCGCTGATCGGCGGCGAGACTGCGGAGATGCCGGGGGTATATGCGCTCGCCGATTACGACATCGCCGGCTTCATCGTCGGGTCCGTCGAGGCCTCGGCGATCATCGACGGGAGTCACGTTGCAGCGGGTGACGTGCTTCTGGCGCTGCCCAGCAGCGGGCTGCACACCAACGGCTACTCGCTCGTGCGCCACATCGTGGCCGAGCACGAGCTCCAGTGGTCGGACGTCCTTCCGGGCACGGACAAGCCGCTCGTCGACCTCCTGCTCGAGCCGCACCGCTGCTACCTGCACGCGATCCGCGAGCTGCGCGCGCTCACCGAGATACGCGCCATGGCGCACATCACCGGCGGTGGTGTGATCGACAACGTGCCGCGCGTGCTCCCCGAGGGACTGGCCGCGACCATCGAGCGTTCCACGTGGAACATCCCCCCGATCTTCACCGCCATCCAGAAGGCGGGCGGCGTGCACCTCGAGGAGATGTGGCGTACCTTCAATATGGGCGTCGGGATGGTGGTGATCGTGCCGCCCGACGTCCCGGAGATCGCCGCGGTCGCAGGCATCCCGGTGTGGCGTATCGGTGAGGTGGTTCCGCAGTCGGGCACACGGCGGGTCATCCTCCGGTGAGCGAACGTGCCCCCATTGGGGTGCTGGTGTCTGGAACCGGGACCAACCTCGACGCTCTCCTCCAGGCGGCCAGGGATCCGGACTTTCCCGCGCGAGTCGCGCTTGTGGTCGCCAACCGCCGCAGTGCGCACGCGCTCGATGTCGCCCTCGGCTGGGGCGTCCCGGCAGTGGCGCTGCCGCAGGCGGACTTCGGCGGCGACGCCACCGTACGTGACCGCGAGATCCACGCGCGCTTTCAGGATGCCGGCGTGCGCCTGGTGGTCTGCGCGGGGTACGACCGGATCCTCAGCGACGAGTTCATCGATGCCTACCCGGACGCGATCCTCAACGTGCATCCGTCCTTGCTGCCCGCGTTCGCCGGGGGCATGGACGCGGTCGAACGCGCGCTGGCGCGTGGTGTGCGGGTGACCGGCTGCACGGTGCAGCTGCTCGAGCGCGGCGAGGCTGACGGCGGCCCGATCGTCCTCCAGGCGGCGGTCCCGGTTGAGATGGAGGACGACGTGGAGACCCTCCGCCGGCGGATCCACGAGCGCGAGTGGGAGCTGCTGCCGCGCGCGGTCGCGCTCTGGTGCACCGACCGCCTCCAGCGCGACGGCAATCGCATCCGGGTGCTGCCGGCGCCCGCACCCGCATCGGTCTGAGCATGCGAGCGCTGCTGTCGGTGAGCGACAAGATCGGCCTGGTCGAGTTTGCTCGTGGCCTGACCGAGCACGGCTACGACCTGGTCGCCACCAGCAGCACCAGCCGGGCGCTCGCCGATGCCGGCATCGAGGTGCAGTCCGTCGCCGACGTCACCGGTTTCCCCGAGATGCTCGACGGGCGCGTCCGCACGCTGCACCCGGCGATCCACGCGGGCATCCTTGCCCGTCGCGACGACCCCGAGCACATGCGCCAGCTCGCGGAGAGCAGGTTCGAGCCGATCGACATGGTGGTCTCGTCGCTGTACCCGTTCTCGGACACGCTGGCGAGCGGAGCGGATGCGGACATGATTGTCGAGAACATCGACATCGGGGGTCCCACCCTCATCCGCGCTGCGGCGAAGAACCGCGACTCGGTTGCAGTGGTCGTCTCACCCTCACAGTACGAGCCGATCCTCGGTGAGTTGCGTGAGCATCGATCCCTGTCGATGGCGACGCGCCACCGGCTCGCCGCCGAGGCCTTCACGCATGTCGCCACCTACGACACTCAGGTGGCCGCCTGGATGCGTGCCGGCTCCAGCGACGAGGCGTTGCCCCGCGAGCTCACCGTCGGCGGGCCGCGCCTGCACGAGCTCCGCTATGGCGAGAACCCGCATCAGCGCGGGGCGCTCTACGCCGTCCCCGGACCTCGCGGCGGCATGGCTCACGCCCGTCAGCTGCAGGGAGCGGCGCTGTCCTTCACCAACTGGCTCGACGTCGACGCCGCGCGTGCGCTGGTGGCGGAGTTCGACGAGCCCGCGGCCTGCGTCATCAAGCACACCAACCCCTGCGGTTTCGCCGTCGGAGAGTCCGCGGTCGACGCGTACCGGCGTGCCTACGAGTGCGACCCGCGTTCTGCATATGGCGGGATCGTCGGCGTCAACCGGCCGCTCGACCTCGCCACCGCGACAGCGCTCACCGAGACGTTTCTCGAAGCCGTTGTCTGCCCCGGGCTGGACGACGAGGCGGCCGCGCAGCTCGCCACCAAAACGCGGATCCGTGTGCTCGTGGTTGAGCGGCCGTCGGGCGCGGAATCGCTCGACGTGCGCAGCATCGATGGGGGCCTGCTCGTGCAGACCCGCGACCGCGTGACCACCGATCGATCCACGATGACGGTGGCGAGCGTCCGTCAACCCGACGAAGCCGAGTGGCGCGAGCTCCTGATCGCCTGGCGGGTGTGCAGGCACGTCAAGTCCAACGCGGTGGTCGTCGTCCGCGACGGCATGGCGGTCGGCGTCGGCGCGGGACAGATGTCTCGCGTCGAGTCGGCGGAGCTCGCCGTGGCACGAGCGGGTGACCGCGCCCGCGGGGCTGTCTCAGCCTCGGATGCGTTCTTCCCGATGCCCGACGGCCTCGAGACCCTCGGCAACGCCGGGGTGCGCTCGGTCATCCATCCGGGCGGTAGCAAGAACGATGCGAAGGTCACCGAGGCTGCCGATGCGCTGGGCATGGCGGTCGTGCTCACCGGGGAGCGCCACTTCCGCCACTAAATCGGCGAATCAGTGCCCGTTCCGGCGCCCGTTCTTGTCCTGCTTTGCCTGGTCCACGATGCAGAACCGCGCTGTCGGAATCGCCTCGAGGCGGGCCTCGCTGATCGGCTCGCCGCAGGCCTCGCACCTGCCGTACACGCCGCCGTCGACGCGCTTGACCGCCGCCTCGAGCTCGGCGAGCTCCAGTTCAGCGTGCTGCAGGACGCTGTGGTCGATCTCCAGCCCGATGGTCTCGCTCGCAAGCTCGGCCGGGTGCTGCTCCGCCGAGGAGAGCTCGCGCTCGGCAGCCTCCTGGTGGTCAGCCGTCAGCCGGTTGGCCGCGTGGCGCAGCTCCTCGATCCTGGCCCGCTCGGTCAACAGCCGGGTGCGGGCCTCTTCGGTGTTCATGATTCGTGCAAAAACCCCTGTATCTGCTCAGAGCGGTCTCGCCCGGGCGCGACGCGCCCGCGATCCGATCACTTCCGATCGATCGCGCCTCGTCCACTCTCGGCCCGCAGGTCTCCACCCATTCTCACGATTGGGCCGTGCTTAAGCAATGGGTGCGCCGGCGGGAGGAGGCGCGAGCCAGAGCACGGCAAGTGGCGGCAGCGTGATCGCTGCCGAATACGAGAAGGAGGGCATGGGCTCGGCGATGGCTTCCCCCACCCCGAG
>PKYW01000104.1:0-34708 GCA_003132805.1 Candidatus Dormiibacterota bacterium
CTGGTGATCGACACCTTCGAGTTTGGCTCAAAGTTCACTCCACGCTTCAACACGATTTCCATCAGCGGATACCACATTCGCGAGGCCGGCTCGACCGCCGCGCAGGAACTGGCGTTCACGCTGCGGGACGGCATGGAATACGTGGAATGGGCGCTGGAGCGGGGCATGCAGGTGGACGAATTCGCGCCGCGGCTGAGTTTCTTCTTCAACGCGCACAGCGACTTCTTCGAGGAGATCGCCAAATACCGCGCCGCGCGGCGCATCTGGGCGCGGCACATGCGCGAGCGGTACGGCGCAAAGGACGAGCGCTCGCTCAAGCTCCGCTTCCATACGCAGACGGCCGGGTGCTCACTCACCGCGCAGCAGATCGAGAACAACGTCGCGAGGACGGCATTCGAGGCGCTCGCCGCGGTGCTCGGCGGCACCAACTCGCTGCACACCAACTCGATGGACGAGGTGCTCGCCCTGCCCACCGAGAAGGCGGCGCAGATCGCGCTGCGCACGCAGCAGATCCTCGCCTACGAGACCGGCGTTCCCTCTGTCGTCGACCCGCTTGCCGGGTCGTGGTTCGTCGAGGATCTCACCAACCGGATGGAGCAGGCTGCGGAGGACTACTTCGCGGCGATCGCCGAACGCGGTGGCATGCTTGACGCTGTGGCGGAGGGGTTCCCGCAACGCGAGATCGCCGACGCCGCGTTCCGCTACCAGAGTCAGCTTGAGACCGGAGAAAGAGTCATTGTTGGCGTCAACGTCTTCGAGCACAGCGTCGACAATGTGCAGCCGCCGACCCTGGTGATCGACCCCAACGTGGAGGTCGAGCAGGCGGCGCGTCTCAAGGAGCTGCGCGAGCGCCGCGACAACACCAGCGTTGCGACGCGTCTCGACGCGCTCCAGGAGGTCGCCCGCGGCAGCGACAACATGATGCCCGCGATCATCGACTGCGTGCGCGCTCGCGCCACCGAGGGCGAGATCATCGAGGCGCTGCGCACGGTCTTCGGCACCTACCGTGAGACGCCCGTTTTTTGACCTTTCCTTAACCCCTCCATAAAGGGGAGGCGACTAGGCTCACCCGATATCGTGGGACCCAAGCACATCCTGGTCGTCGAGGACGAAGAGGTGATCCGTGAGACCCTCCGATTCAACCTTGTCCGCGAGGGATACCAGGTGAGCCAGGCCTGCGACGGCATCGAGGCGCTCGCGAAGGCGCGCGAGCTGCGCCCTGACCTGATCGTGCTCGATCTCATGCTCCCCGAGCTCGGCGGCCTCGAGGTCTGCCGCATCCTTCGCCAGGAGACCACCACGCCGGTGCTGGTGCTGAGCGCACGGGACAGCGAGCTCGACAAGATCGTCGGTCTCCGCGTCGGCGCCGACGACTACATGACCAAGCCGTTCTCGCTTGCGGAGCTCACCGCCCGGGTGATGGCCTTGCTGCGCCGCGCCCAGCCCACCGCCGAGGAGCGTGGCGTCGTCGAGGTCGAGGAGTTTGGCGACTTCCGATTCGATCGCGGCGCGCGCTCTGTGCAGGTCGGCGAGGAGCCGCTGCGCCTCTCGCCGAAGGAGTTCGACCTGCTGTCCTTCCTGCTCGCCAACCCGGGCAGGGTGCACTCGCGCGAGCAGCTCATCCGGCGCGTCTGGGGACCGAAGTTCTTTGGCGAACGCAAGACCGTCGACGTCCACGTCCGGTGGCTTCGAGAGAAGTTCGAGCCGTTCGAGGCGCTGCCTTTCAGGATCACCACCGTCTACGGAGTCGGCTACCGCCTCGACCGCGTCCACGAGCAACGCGAACCCGCTGCGCCCGACGCAGCGGTGACGGGACGGCGCTGACGGTCCGGGAGTCGGCCCTGCCTATACTTGCCGCTCCCAATCGAGTTCGGACCAGGGAGAGGGCCGCCTTGGAATCGCCGCTCGCCGTCATCGATATCGGGTCGAACTCCGCCCGAATCGCGGTGTTGCGGCTCGACGATTCCGGACAGCTCGACATCATCGCCGATGCGCGAACCTCGCTCCAGCTGGCGCGCCACATCGACGCTCGCGGCCGCCTCGAGGCGAGTGCGGTCACCGAGGCGGTTGCCGCGGTGCGCGACTTCAGGGCGGTCGCAGCCGCCGCAGGTGCGCAGCGGACCGTCGCCGTCGCCACCGCCGCGATCCGCACCGCGACCAACCGCGACAGCGTGCTCGCCAAGCTCGAGGCCGACACCGGGCTGACGATCAAGGTCATCGACGGTGAGGAGGAGGCGCGGTACGCGTTTCTCGGAGCCGTCCACGGTCTGCCGATCGACACCGGCTACCTGATCGACGTCGGCGGTGGCAGCTTCGAGCTCGCCTACTTCGAGCGCCGGCGTGCACTCCGCTGGTGGACGTTCGAGCTGGGCGCACTGGTGGTGACCGACCAGTTCCTGGGCAGCGACCCTCCGCGGACGTCCGAGATCGCCGCACTTCGAGACCACGTGACCCAAACCCTCAGCGAGGCGGGGGTGCCGGTCCTTCCCGAGGACGGCGGCATGGTTGGCACCGGGGGCACGGTGCGGAACCTCGCAAAGATCCACATGCGATCGGTCGCTCACCCGATCGCCCGGGTCGACGGGTACGTCCTCCAACGCCGCGAGGTCCGTGAGCTCACCTCGCGGCTCACCACGCGGAATCGATCGTCCCTGCGGACGGTCCCGGGACTCTCCACCGACCGGGCCGACTCCATCGCCGGCGGCGCGCTGGTGGTCATCGCCGCGATGGAGGCGCTCGGCGCTCGAAGCCTGATGGTCTCCGGTCACGGGCTGCGTGAAGGCATCGCGCTCGCCGAGCTGAACCTGCCCCTCCCCGAGGTGCACCAGGTCCGGCGCGGATCGGTCGCCGCGCTTGCCTCGCGGTTCTCCACGTGGGACGCACGCAGGGCCGCACGCCGGGTCGAGATGAGCCGGGCCATCCTCGGCGTCGCCGACCCGACCATGACTGCCGAGATGCGCGAGGTGCTCGACCACGCGACGACGCTGCTCGACGTCGGCCCGAGCATCAACTACTACGACCGCTGGACCCACGCTGCCGGCGTGACCGCATCCGCCGACCTGCAGGGCTTTACCCATCGCGAGGTGGCGCTGATCGCGACCACCCTCGCCCGGCTCGGCAAGGCACGGAGCAACCTGCCCCGCTACGCACGCCTCTGCACGCCCGTCGACATCAAGCGCATCGACAAGCTCGCGGTGATCCTCGAGCTCGCCGACGAGCTCGATCGCCGCGTCAACGGCGGCGGACCGCCGACCTTCCGGTTTGACGAGCGGCGGAACCGCGTCGTCGTCTCGACAGGGCTCCCCTATACCTGGGAGCCTGAGGACCTCGTCCGGCGATTCCGGACCCGCATCGGGCGAACCCTCAGCCTGCGTCCAGCAGAGACGGCGGGTGACCGTACTCGGGGGCCGGACTCTCCAAATGGTCGATCGACTGGTAGAGGTCCTCGACGAGCGTGATCAGGATGGGAGGAGCATCGCAGGCGAACATGAGCGCCTCGATGGTCGCCACCTGCCGTCGAAGGCTATCGACGGTGTCGATCCGGTCCCAGAGCGGCGAAATGACGGGCTGCACGACTGCGAGTATGCGGTGAGCCCGCGCCGCAAAGCGATTGTGAAATGGCTATGGTGCGGGGGTGATGTGATGGTGTTCGTCGAGGACACTAGAGTCCTTTGAAGATGAGCGAACCACTCCTGCATCCCAACCAACTCCTGCTCTCGGACGAGCTGACCCACCTGCGACGCATCGTCGCCGACATGGGCGAGCTGGTCGACACCGCGATCACCCAGGCGACGAGCGGGCTCGCGGAGCGCGATGTGAGCCTCTGCGCGCGCGTCATCGCGGACGATGCGCTGGTCAACGACCGCCAGCGCGAGCTCCGCGAGCTGTCGTTCTCGCTCATCGCGAACCGCAACCCGGAAGCCCGCGAGCTTCGCGAGATCATCGGGTTGCTCAACATGTCGTCGGAGCTGGAGCGCATGGGCGATCACTGCGTGAGCATCGCCAAGCTCGCCCGCAACCTGGCGGACCTGCCGCCGCTGGAAACGTACGTGGACGTTCCCAAGATGGCCGCCTACTGCAGCGACCAGGTACGCGGCATCCTGGCCGCCGTGGTCTCCCGCGACGTCCTCCAGGCCCGCCGCATTGCCGCGGGGGATGACCGGGTCGACCGCATCTACCACCGCCTCTTCGATGACCTGATCCAGCTCATGACCGAGGACAACACCACCGTGTTCCGGGCCACCAACCTCGTGTTCATCGCCCACCACCTCGAGCGTATCGCCGACCGCGTGACCAACATCGCCGAGGACCTGGTCTTTCTTGACTCCGGCACCATCGAGGAGCTCGGCTGATGACCCTGTCCGAGCCCGCTGAAGCCCTGGGCGACGCGGCGCCCGCCGTCACCGGCGAGACGCGGGATCACGCCGTCGCGCTCGGCGATCGGCATCGGTACATCAACCGCCACCTGAGCTGGCTCGATTTCGATACCCGTGTGCTCGAGCTCGCCGAGGACTCGTCGCGTGCCCTCCTGGAGCGCGCGAAGTTCCTGGCGATCTCGAGCAGCAACCTCGACGAGTTCTTCCAGGTCCGTGTCGGCGGCCTGATCGAGCAGCGGCGAGCGGGAGTGTCCGCGCTCAGCCCTGACGGCATGACCGTGGACGAGCAGCTCTCCGAGATCCAGCGTCGGGCCGTCGACCTCACCGCCCGCCAGATGAGGGCCTTCCGGGCCATCGTCGAGCGCCTCGGCGAGGTCGGCCTGCGCTTCTCCAACTACGGATCGCTCGACCTCGGCGACCGTGAGCACGTCGATGCTGTCTTCGAGGAACGCATCTTCCCGGTGCTGACGCCGCTTGCGGTCGACCCGGCGCACCCGTTCCCGTACATCAGCGACCTGTCGCTCAACCTCGCTGTGGTTGTCGGCGCGCCCCGCGGGAGCGAGCAGCGAATCGCTCGCGTGAAAGTCCCTCCACTGCTGCCTCGATTCGTGGTCATGCCCGACGGCGAGCGGTTCGTCCCGGTGGAGCAGGTGATCGCGGCGCACCTCGACCGTCTCTTCCCTGGCATGCGAGTTGTCGGTCAATACCCGTTCCGGGTGACGCGCAACGCAGATCCGGCGCTCGAAGAGGAAGAGGCCGAGGACCTGCGCACTGCCGTCCAGGAGTACCTCCGTCGCCGCCGCCGCTCGCCGCAGGTGGTCCGTCTCGAGATCGACGACACCATGACCGAGGAGGTGACGCAGCTGCTCATGCGGGAGCTCGAGCTCTCCAAGGAGGACGTATACACGGTCGCCGGCCCCCTCGACCTGAGCGGCCTCTGGGGCCTCTACGAGTTGAACCGTCCCGACCTCAAGGAGCGGCTTCCCGCGCCCGTGATCCCGCCGGCCTTCGCCCAGTCCCCGGGAGACGAGGGCGAGGTCGACATCTTCCGCGAGATCGATAAGGGTGACGTCCTCGTCCACCACCCCTACGAATCGTTCGCGAGCAGCGTCGAGGCCTTCGTCGATCAGGCGGTGAGCGATCCCGACGTGCTCGCCATCAAGCAGACGCTCTACAGGACCTCCGGTCCGGACAGCCCGATCGTTCGCTCCCTGATCCGCGCCGCGGAGTCGGGCAAGCAGGTGGTCGCGCTCGTCGAGCTGACCGCCCGCTTCGACGAGGAGGCGAACATCACGTGGGCCGCCGAGCTCGAGAAGGCGGGCGTCCATGTCGTCTACGGCGTTGTCGGCCTCAAGACCCACGCCAAGGCCACGCTGGTGGTCCGGCGGACCGGCACCGGGATCCGCCGCTACTGCCACATGGGCACCGGGAACTACAACTCCCAGACGGCCCGGCTCTATGAGGACATCGGCCTGTTCTCGTCCGATCCCGACCTCGGCGAGGACCTCACCGACCTGTTCAACTACCTCACCGGCTACAGCCGCCAGCGGCAGTACCGCCGCCTCCTCGTCGCCCCAGTCACGCTGCGCAGCGGGATCGTCGAGCTCATCCGGACCCAGACGCAGGCCAACGGCCGGATCATCATCAAGTGCAACCACCTGATCGATCCCGAGGTCATCGAGGCGCTCTATGCGGCGTCGTCTGCCGGCGCGCGGATCGACCTCATCGTGCGCAGCTCCTGCGGCGTGCGTCCGGGGATCGCGGGGATGTCCGAGAACATCTGGGTGCGCTCACTCGTGGGCCGGTATCTCGAGCATTCGCGCATCTACCACTTCGGTGACGACCGCTGGTTCATCGGATCCGCGGACCTGATGGGACGCAACCTCGACGGCAGGATCGAGACGGTTGTACCGGTCATCGATCCCCGCCTGCAGGCACGGCTCGCCGAGGTGATGGACGTGCTCCTCGCCGACGACGTGCTCGCCTCCGAGCTGCACGCCGATGGCAGCTGGCACAAGGTGCCCACGACTCGCGGTCTCGACGCACAGGAAGAGCTGCACAGGCTTGCGGTCGAGCGCACCACGAGGTGACCGCCCCGGAGGGGACTGAGCTCGGACGCGGACTCCGACTCGAGGTCCCGACGACGTTCTCACCAGAGCCGCTGGAAGATCTCGACGCTGCCGCGGCGGTGATCACCGAGCCGGCCCGCCGGCTCCGGACCACGCACTGGGACACCGCCGATCTTCGCCTGGCACGGTGGGGGGTCGCGCTCGACTACTCGTCAGACCCCGGCTGGGTGCTGCGCCTGCCCGCGACCGGCGAGGGGATGGCCGCGCCGGACGGGGCCGAGCTGCATTTCGACGGCGGCCCGGAGCGCCCCCCGGAGCAGGCGATGCACCTGGTGCGCGTCTACTCACGCCACACGCCGATCGAACTGGTGGCGCGCCTGGTGACCCAGACCGTCGAAACGGTGCTCATCGACGGCGAAGGGGCCGTGCTGATGCGCCTCATCGATGACACCGTGTCCGTCTTCTCGGGCCCGCGCATCACCCAGCGCTTCCGCGAGATCGACCTGTTCAGCGAGAACGGCCAGCTCCTCGACCTGATCGCGACCCGGTACCAGGCCGCGGGCGCCCAGCCCGCTCGGCAGCGAGCCCTCGTCGCCCGGGCGCTCGGTCTGGTGGGCACCCCGCCGCCGGAGATCGGCTCGGTCACGCTCGGTGGCGCCGCGACCGCCGGCGACGTCGTCCGCCGGTCGCTGAGCACGTCGGTGATACGCCTGCTTCGCCACGATCCCGGTGTCCGGCTTGGCATCGACGCAGAGGACGTCCATCAGGCGCGGGTCGCGACCCGGCGGCTGCGCAGCGACCTGCGCACCTTCCGGCCGCTGCTGGACGCGGACTGGGCGGAAGCGCTGCGTGACGATCTCCGCTGGCTCGGTGGCGAGCTCGGCAGAGTCCGAGACGCGGAGGTGCTGCGCGACCGTCTCCGGTCTGCGGCCGGCACGCTGCCGGCGGACGACCGGCGTCCGGCCCTGGCGGTCGTGGCGCCGTTGGGAGCGCAGGTCGGTGCGGCGCGCCGCCACCTGCTCAGCGCCATGGACACCGATCACTACATCGAGGCGATTGATCATCTGGTGGTCGCCGCCCGCGCGCCGGTCCTGACCGAGATGGCCGCCTTGCCGGCTCGTGAGGTACTCCCGGGTCTCGTCCGCAAGCCCTGGCGGTCGCTCAAATCGGGCGCCCTGGGCGCGCGTGGTGATGTCCCGGATGAGCAGCTCCACGACCTTCGGATCCGCGCAAAGCGCTGCCGCTATGCCGCCGAAGCCGCGGCCGCCGCGACCGGAAAGAATGCCGCGAAATTCGCCCGGGAGGTGGCGGCACTTCAGGAGGTGCTCGGCGAATTGCATGACGCCGTCGTCGCCGAGGCCTGGCTGCGGGACCGGTCATCGGCGCCTCGGGTCCACGAGACAGCGCTCTTTGCCGCCGGTGAGCTGGTGGCGCAGCAGCGCGATGCTGCTGCACGGGCTCGCGCCGGGTGGCCGGCGGTCTGGAAGCGCGTCGATGAGGGCTGGTCTCGTGCCTGGCGATGAGCCGGTCAGCTACCTCGTCCGCCATGCCAAGGCGGGGTCACGCGAACGCTGGACGGAGCCCGATCGGGATCGTCCACTGACCGAGGCGGGTCGGATCCAGGCGGAGGCTCTGGCACGCGTGCTCGCGCCCACCACGCGACGGGTGATGTCGAGCCCGTACGTCCGCTGTGTTCAGACAGTGGCGCCCCTTGCGGATGCAAAGGGCCTCCGTGTCGAGGAGGATGATCGCCTCGCGGAGGGCGCCGACCCCGACTGGGCCCTGGGTCAGCTCGTCGCCATCCCCGGGTCCGTGCTCTGCACGCACGGCGATGTCATGGCGTCGATCGTGACCACGCTCGCCGACGCCCACGTCCCGATGACCGGGGGCATGCAGTGGGCCAAGGGAGGGACCTGGGCGTTCACCGTCTCCGGCGGACGGATCACCGCGGGTCGCTACCTGTCGCCGCCGTCCTGAGGTCCCCGGGGGAGACCGTCGCGGTCCCCCGCAACGCGGATGAGCACGCAGGTCCAGGTCCGGAAGGGACGCCAGGCGCCGGCGAGCTTCGCGATCTCCGCGGTCGTCGCCGGATGTTTCAACCCGTAGAAATGGCCGACGTACGACGCGAGGCGCGGCTCGGCGAGGGTCAGGATGTCGGTCGCGCCGGTCGAACGGAGCAGGATCAGCCCGGCGTACATCGGACCGATGCCCGGGAGCCGCTGCAGCGCCGCCATCGCGTCCTCCGAGGGCATGGCGAGGAGCCCGGCGGGATCGAGCTGGCCGTCAAGGGCGGCATGGGCCACGGCGTGGACGCGGTCGATGCGTTGCGGCTCGAGGCTGGGGAAGGAGTCGACACGAAGGAGCTCGGCCGGCGTCGGGAACGCTTCGAGCTCACCTCCGGGGAGTGCGAACACCCGGCCGTGCGCTGCTGACAGGCGTTTGCGCACAGCCGTCGCCTGGGTCCGATGTCTGTGCTGGCTCAGGATCGACCACGCAGCCGCCTCATACGGTGAGTGAAAGAGCACGGGGCGGAGTCCTGGGAACTCGGTCTGGAGCCTGCCGATCACAGGATCGCGAGCACCGACCTCGGCCCAGGCGGTCCCAGAGCGGTCGAGCGAGAGCACCCGGCGCACCTGAGCAACCACCGCGTCGGGATCGGCGTCGCCGAACACCCGGCAGTGGAGGATCTCGTCGTGGTCCTGGGTGACGTGGGCGGCGGCGTGGTGGACGAGATCGTCGGCGACAAACGCCAGCGACATCGAATTCCCTTCGGGCTTGGGCCGCCCGGTGTTGGGTCCGAAGCCGAAGCTCGCCGCAGCCGCCAGCGAGAACGCCCCGTCGGGCGTGATGGTCAGCTCCCTCACCACCTCGGTCACGCGCTGCCCGCTACTGGCGGAGGCGGAGGATCAGGTTGATCACCACGGTGAGGACCACGCTGACCACGATGCAGAAGGCCACCGGGAAGAAGAACGAGAAGCTCCCGCTGCTCACCGAGATGCTGCCCGGCAGCTGGGTGACGCCGGCGCGGGTGAGCAGGATGAGGACACCGCCGATCAGGAGGATCACCGCGCCCACGATCAGGAGCAGCTTGCCGACGTCGCCGAGTGCCATGACGACACTCTAAGGTAGAGTCCGCGAAACGCATCCACTTCAAGCAGGTCCGGAGAGGCCGGCAAGGGATCGCGGCGCCGCTGCGCGGCCGCCCTTGCCCGAACCCGCCCGGGCTGGAGGGCGAAGCGCCATGACGGCAACGACCGCGCGACACCGGATGCTCGGCAACGTGATCACCGCCGAGCAGTTCGATCGCGAGTTCCTCGACGTCCTCTTCAGCCGCGCCCGCGCCCTCGCGGATGTCCGCGACGACCGCCTGGCGCACCGGGTCATGGCCAGCCTCTTCTACGAGCCCAGCACGCGCACGCGATTGAGCTTTGAATCGGCGATGCTGCGCCTCGGCGGTGCGGTGATCGGCACCGAGGCGGCGCGAACGTTCTCCAGCGCGATCAAGGGTGAGACCCTTGAGGACACGGTGCGCATGGTGTCCACCTACGCGGACGTCATCGTGCTCCGCCATGACGAGGCCGGCGCGGCAGCGCGAGCGGCAGAGGTCGCCTCGGTCCCGGTCGTCAACGCCGGAGACGGCCCGGGCGAGCACCCGACCCAGGCGCTGCTCGACCTGTACACGATCGAGCGCGAGATCGGCCATGTCGAGGGGGTGCGGGTCGCGTTCTGCGGCGACCTCCGCTTCGGCAGGACCGCTCGCTCGCTCGCGCTTCTGCTCGCGCTCTACCCCGGCGTCCGCATGGCCTTCATCGCCCCGCCGGTCATCCAGATTGGCGGCGACATCCTCGCCCGGCTCGAGGCGCGCGGGGTCGAGTGCCAGCTCGCGGACCAGCTGACGGATGTGATCGACGACATCGACGTCGTATATCAGACCCGCGTCCAGAAGGAACGTTTCACCGACCCGATCGAATACGAGCAGGCTCGGACCGCGATCCGCATTGACGCCGCGGTCATGCGCCAGCTCCCCGCGACGGCGATCGTGATGCACCCCCTGCCCCGGGTCGATGAGATCGCCCCGGAGGTCGATGCCGATCCGCGAGCCGCCTACTTCCGCCAGGCGGCGAATGGCGTCGCCATCAGGATGGCGCTGCTCGAGATGCTGCTCGCATGACGGGGGCGCCATGACCGGCCTCGCCCAGCCGCTCGACGAGAGCCCGCAGCTGCTCGACGCCGGCGCGATACAGCGCGTCACCGTGCGCCTCGCGCACGAGATCGCGGAGCGTCATCCCTCGCTCGAGAACGTCGTCCTGGTTGGCATCCCAACCAGGGGGGTGCCGCTCGCCCGCGCCGTCGCCAACCAGCTCGTGAGCCTGGGTCACGCCGCGGTGCCCGTGGCGACGCTTGACCCGACCGGGCACCGTGATGATCGGCCGCGCCCGACAGCACCGCACCCGGCTCTCTGTGACGTCGATGGGGGACCCGCACCACAGATTGATGGCGCCGTCGTGATCGTGGTCGACGACGTCCTGTACACTGGGCGGACGCTCCGCGCTGCCCTCGACGCCCTGGTGGACTGCGGGCGCCCGGCGGCCGTCGAAGTGCTGACGCTCATCGACCGCGGCCATCGCGAGCTGCCGCTTCGCGCCACGTACGTCGGCAAGAACGTGCCGACGGCTTCAGGTGATCGCGTGTTCGTGCGTCTGCGAGAGGTGGACGGCGTCGATGGCGCGTGGTTGCGCCGGAGCACCCTGCCGTGAACGCGATCCTGCGGGGCGTTCGGGTCATCGATCCACTCGGCCGTCTCGACGCACCCGGGCAGGACGTCTGGATCGACGGCGGAAAGATTCTGGCCATCTACCACCACATCGACGCGGCGGGTGTGCCCGTGGTCGATCTCACACCGCCCGACGGCGTGGACCCATGCGTGCTCTGCCCGGGGTTCATCGATTTGCACGTCCACCTTCGTCAGCCCGGCGACGATGAGGCGGAGACCCTCGAGACCGGAGCTCGTGCGGCGGCGGCCGGTGGATTCACCCACATGGTCGCGATGGCGAACACCACGCCGCCGATCGACACGCCGGAACGCGTGGCGGAGGCGCGCCTCGCGGCGAGCAATCTGCCTGTGTCGATCCTTCAGGTGGCCGCGCTCACTCGCGGTCTCGACGGTGAGGAGCTGGTCGACATCCGCAAGTGCGTCGAATCCGGCGCTGTTGCGCTCGGCGACGACGGTCGCAACAGCGTGTCGCCGCGACAGCTGGCGATCGCGCTTGCGGAGACCGCACACCTCTCCCGTGCGGTGTTCGTGCACCCCGAGGACGAGGAGATGATCGCGCAGGCCAACGGGACCCAGGGCTCGGTCACGCGCAGCCCGATCCGTCCTGTCGAAACCGAGACCCGCGCGGTGAATCTCGCGGTCCGCGCGCTGTCGCACGCGCGCTCCGGACATCTGCACCTCCAGCACCTCTCGTCCGAGGGCTCGGTCGCCTCGTTGCGGCGCGCGCGGCACCAGGGCCTCGCGGTGAGCGCCGAGGTGACTCCACACCACCTCTCCATGTGGCTTCCAGTCGCCGAGGAGCCGGACCCACAGGCGCTCCGCAAGGTGAACCCACCGTTGCGCGGAGAACTTGATCGCGTCGCGCTCGTGCAGGCCCTGCGCGAAGGTCTCATCGAGGCGGTCGCGACGGATCACGCACCGCACCGAGCCGCTGAGAAATCGCTTGCGTACGACGACGCTGCGCCGGGCATGATCGGACTCGAGACTGCGCTTGCCACGTGCATCACCATCGGCGGCATGGGAGGCGAGTGGCTCGCGACGCTCGTCGAGCGTTTGACCGTTGGCCCACACCGGATTCTCGGCCCGGCGTCGGGCGTCCCCGAACCCCGACTGCGGATCGGCGAATCGGCGACCTGCACACTGTTCGACCCGAATGCCGAATGGACCGTCGGTGAGACGCCACTGCATTCGCGCTCGCGCAACACGCCGCTCATCGGTGCCAGGCTTCGCGGCACGGTGCTGCTCACCCTGGCCGGCGGTCGCGTCATCCACCAGGATCCGGCGCGTGTGCCGATCGTCTCGGAGCAGGTCACCAGTGTCTGATGTGCGCGGGCGCCTCGCCCTCGAATCCGGTGCGACGTACGAGGGCACCCTCTTCGGCGCGCCGTTGCAGCGTGCGCAGAACGGCGAGGTGGTCTTCAACACCTGCATGAGCGGCTACCAGGAGGTGATCACCGATCCGTCCTACGCGGGACAGGTGGTGGTGATGACCTATCCGCTCATCGGCAACTACGGCTGCCGTGACGATACCGCCGAGTCGGATCGGGTCCAGTGCCGTGCGCTGGTGGTGCGGGAGCTCTCCGCCGACATCGGCCATGCGCGCGGTGAGCGAACCCTCGAGGATGAGTTGCGTCGCAACGGCCTTCCGGGGCTGCGCGGCGTCGATACCCGCGCGCTGACGCGCCATCTTCGCGACCACGGCACGCTACGCGGCGTCATCGCGCCGGCGTCGGAGATGACGGCCGCCGAGCAGGTGGAGCTGGCTCGCTCAGCGCCGTTCGTGAGCGACGAGGACCTGGTCGGCATGGTGTCAATCGACGAACCCTGGCGCGCGTACTCCGAGCCTCTCGACGTGACGCTGCACCGGGGTGTGGTGCTCTCCGGGAGCGAGAATGCCTGGCGCGGGACGCGCGTGGTGGTTGTCGACTACGGCGTGAAGCTGAACCAGGTGCGCGCGCTCTGCAGCCGCGGCGCCGACGTGATCATGGTGCGTCAGGACGCGGGCATCGAGGACGTGCTGCGCCACGACCCGCACGGTGTCGTCCTCTCCAACGGCCCCGGCGATCCCTCGCGATTGCCCCACGCGGTCCAGCTCTGCAAGGACCTTCTCGAACGCCGTGTGCCGTTGCTCGGCATCTGCCTCGGGCATCAGATCCTCGGCCAGGCCGCCGGCGCTTCCACGTCGCGGCTCGGGTTCGGGCACCACGGTGGCAACCATCCCGTGCGCGACATCGAGAACGGTGCCGTCTACGTCACCTCTCAGAACCACGAGTTCCAGGTCGACGGTGCGACGTTGCCGCAGGATTCAGGCTGGTACGTCAGCGAGCGCAACCTCAATGACAACAGCGTCGAAGGGCTGCGACATCGTGAGCTGCCGGCGTTTTCGGTGCAGTACCACCCGGAGGGGGCGCCTGGCCCGCAGGACCGCGCTGGCTTGTTTGACGAATTCCTGCGGATGTGTGTCTCGGGACGGGAGGGGGGGACACACCGTCTTGCTCAGACAACGCTCCGCGGTTCGCCCTCGCGCAACGACTTAGCATCGCACTCGGTCGAACCGCTACGCGAACTCGCCACCGATGTGTCCCCCCCTCCCGTCCAGGACGTCGGCGGTAGTGCGAACAGCGCGGGGAACGGGGCCAGCACCGCATCCGCGAGCCTTGCGGGAACGCCGGATCTCTCGGCGGGGGGGACTGAGCTTCCCAAGTGTGTGCTGGTGATCGGCTCGGGGCCGGTGATTATTGGGCAGGCTGCGGAGTTTGACTATGCGGGGACGCAGGCTTGTCGGGCGCTTCGGGAGGAAGGGATTCGCGTTGTTCTAGTGAACAGCAATCCGGCGACGATCATGACTGACGATTTGTCGGCGGATGCGGTGTATGTCGAGCCGCTGACTGTTGAGGTGCTCGAGCGCATCATCATCGCGGAGCGGCCGGATGGGCTGCTGGCGACGCTCGGGGGACAGACGGGGTTGAACCTCGCTGTCGCACTTGATGATGCGGGTGTGCTCGAGCGGCACAGCGTGCGCGTGCTGGGGACGGGGCTGCGGGCGATCCGGACGGCGGAGGACCGGGAGCGGTTCAAGGAGTTGCTCGCTGCGATTGGTGAGCCGGCGCCGGAGTCTGCGACCGTTGCGTCGCTTGGTGAGGCGCGGGCGTTGCGCGAGCAGATGGGGCTGCCGCTGGTGGTGCGCCCTGCGTTCACGCTTGGTGGGACGGGCGGCGGATTGTGCGACACCGAGGAGCGCTACGCCGAGACAGTGCTCGCGGGACTCGCGGCGTCGCCGATCAGCCAGGTGCTCATCGAGCGTTCGGTCGCCGGCTGGCGAGAGATCGAGTACGAGGTCATCCGCGACGCGTCGGGCACATGCATCACCGTCTGCAACATGGAGAACCTCGATCCCATGGGCGTGCACACCGGGGATTCCATGGTCGTCGCACCCGCCCAGACGCTCACCGATCGGGAGCATCAGCAACTGCGCAGCGCTGCGTTGCGCATCATCAACGCGCTCGATATCCAGGGCGGTTGCAACGTGCAATTTGCGCTGGCGCCCGATTCGCATGAGTACCACGTGATCGAGGTGAATCCGCGGGTCTCTCGCTCATCGGCGCTGGCATCCAAAGCGACCGGTTATCCAATCGCGCGCGTTGCCGCGAAGATCGCGGCGGGGCGGCGGCTCGACCAGATTCCCAACGCGGTCACCGGCAAGACGTGCGCCGCGTTCGAGCCCGCGCTCGACTACTGCGTGGTCAAGATCCCGCGCTGGCCGTTCGACAAATTCCCCGAGGCAGACCGGCGCCTGGGCACGCAGATGAAGTCCACCGGCGAGGTGATGGCCATCGAGCGCTCCTTCGAGGCCGCGTTCAGCAAGGCGCTCCGCTCGCTCGAGCAACCGCAACCGGATCCCACGGCGCTGCACGAACCGGTACTCATCGACGTCGCCAATGACCGGCGTGCGGCGGCGCTGCTGGAAGCGCTGCGCGGCGGAGCCACGCCTGAGGAGTTGACGCGGCGCAGCGGCATCTCGACGTGGTTCCTACGCCGGCTCGGCACCATCGTTGCCTGCGAAGAGCGCCTGCGCTGGACCGGGCTCGATGACGACGCCCTCACCGCCGCCAAGCGCGCGGGGCTCACCGATGCGCGCATCGGTGCGCTGACCGGCATCGACCCCGAACGAGTTCGCGCACGCCGGCACAGCGCGGGCGTGACGCCCGTCTTCAAGTGCGTCGACACCTGCGCTGCCGAGTTCGAGGCGGCGACACCCTATTACTACTCGACGTACGAGGTTGAGGACGAAGGACCTGCGGCCGTTGCACCCGCTCCCAACACGGTGGTTGTCCTGGGGAGCGGTCCGATCCGCATCGGCCAGGGGATCGAGTTCGACTACTGCAGCGTCCACGCAGCGATGGCACTTCGCCGCCAGGGTGTGGACGCGGTGATGGTCAACAGCAACCCCGAGACGGTGAGCACCGATTTCGATTGCAGCACACGCCTGTATTTTGAGCCGCTCGACGAGGAGGCGGTCACCGCGATCCTCGAAGAGGAGCAGGCGTCTGGTGTCGTCGTGCAGTTCGGCGGCCAGACCGCGATCAACCTCGCCGAACCTCTCGACCGCGCCGGATTCACGATCCTCGGCAGCAGCATCGCGAGCATCGACCTCGCCGAGGATCGCCGCGCATTCGAAGGCCTGATGCGCTCGCTCTCGATCGCGCAGCCGCAGGGTGCGGCGACGACGGATCTCGACGAAGCGCTCGCCATCGCCGACGGGATCGGGTTCCCCGTTCTGGTACGACCGTCGTACGTCCTCGGTGGGCGGGCGATGGAGATCGTGCACAGTCGCAGCCAGCTGCAGCGATATCTGGAGGCCGCGATGGCTGCGCTGCCGGCCGAGGGCGGACGCCGCCGCGGTGCCGTGCTCATCGACAGATACCTGTTCGGCACCGAGGTTGACGTCGACGCGATCAGTGATGGCGAGACGGTGGTGATCCCGGGACTGATGGAACATGTCGAGCGCGCGGGTGTCCACAGCGGCGACTCGATGGCGACATACCCGGCGCGGATCCTCGGCGACGATGTCCGCACGCTGATCGTTGATGCCACCGTGCGCATCACACGCGCGCTCGACGTGCGCGGCTTGTGCAACATCCAGTTCGCGGTGCACCGCGGCATCCCTCACGTGCTCGAGGTCAACCCGCGTGCATCGCGGACCGTGCCATTCCTGAGCAAGGTCACCGGCGTTCCCATGGTGGAGCTGGCCACCCGCGTGATGCGCGGCGCCACGCTCACGGAGCTGGGATGGGCGACCGGCCTGGTGCCGGCGCGTCCGCTGGTGGCGGTGAAGGCGCCGGTCTTCTCGACGGTCAAGCTGATCGACGTCGACACCGCGCTCGGTCCGGAGATGAAGTCGACGGGTGAGGTCATGGGGATCGACACCGACCTCGGCGCCGCGCTCGAGAAGGCGTTCGTGGCCGCACTGGGCGAGATGCCGACGAGTGGTGGCGCCTTGTGCAGCGTCGCCGACGTCGACAAGGCAGAGGCGCTGCCCATCGTCGCGCAGCTCAGCTCACTCGGTTTCACCATCTACGCCACCGCGGGCACCGCTGCGGCGCTCGCGAGTGCGGGTATCACCGCCGTGCCGGTGGGCAAGATCGGTCACGGGCGGCCCAACGTCATCGACGTGATCGAGGACGGGCGCGTGTCCGTCGTCATCAACACGGTCTCGAACTTCGGCACCGACGAGCTTGACTTCAGAGCCGACGGCGGGTCTGCCGATGCGGTTGGGCGCACGGTGAAGGACGGCTATCGCATCCGGCTCGCCGCCGAACAGCGACGCATCCCGTGCTGCACGTCGCTCGATACCGCCGTGGCGCTGGTCGACGCCATCGGCCGGCATGCATCGGGCAAGAGCGTCAGGGTCGCGACCGTGCGCGAGTACCGGGACGGCGTGGTGCAGGCGGTGTCGTGACCGCGGATCTGAGCAGAGCGTCACTCGAGACCGGTGAGGTGCTCATGGTGGAGCGGCTCGGCGGTGGACTCCTGGAACTGGTGGCGCGGTTGCCGCACCTGGCCGCCACAGCGATGCCGGGAACGTTTGCCCAGCTGCGCTGCGGCGCCGGCACCACGCCGCTGCTGCGGCGTCCGTTCAGCGTGGCGTGGACCCAGGACGACACCTGCGGCTTCGTCTTCGAGGCCGTGGGGGCGGGAACGCGGTTGCTCGCCGAACTGCAGCCCGGCGACCCACTCGACACCCTTGGCCCGCTGGGGCACGGGTTCACGGTGGTGGACAGCGGCACGGTCGTCTGCGTGTCCGGTGGCCTCGGCTGTGCGCCGTTCCCGCTGCTCATCAACGAGTTGCGCCGCCGAGGTGTTGAAGACATCCTTGTCTTGAACGGAGCACGCACGGCCACCCGTCTCTATCCCGCCGAACGATTTGCGCGTCCGGCGGTACCGGTGGTTGCCGAGGCGACCGATGACGGGACGCGCGGGCACCACGGGCCGGTGACCGAGCTGCTCGGTCAGGCGCTGGCCTCGCACGTCAGCGCGCTCTACGCGTGCGGACCCAACCCGATGCTGGGCGCGGTGATGCGCACCCTGGTGGAGTCCGGGACCGAGTTGCCTCCGACCCTCGAGGCGTCGCTCGAAGCGCCGATGGGGTGCGGCTTCGGCACCTGCCTCGGCTGTGCCCTACCGGTCCGCGGCGAGGATGGATCGGCTGCCTGGCGGCTCTGTTGCACCGACGGCCCGGTGATGGCCATGCGCGAGGTGGATTGGGAAGGGCTGAGCACGCTTCCCGGAGCCGACGTCGCGTGAGTCAGAGCGGGTTCGCGAGCGTCGACCTCGGACGCGGGTTGACCCTGCCAAATCCCGTGGGCCTGGCCAGCGGCACCGCCGGATACGGCTTCGAGCTCGAGCAGCTGATCGACATCAACCGCATCGGTGCGCTGTACACCAAGGGCACCACGGTGCGCGCACGTGACGGCAATCCACCGCCGCGTGTCGCGGAGACCGGCGGAGGGATGCTCAACAGCATCGGGCTGCAGAACCCGGGCGTCGACGTTGTCGCCGCCGACTACGCCCCGCGCTGGCGGGGCTGGACGATTCCGATCATCGTCAACATCGCCGGCGGCTCAATCGAAGACTACGTGCACTGCGCCACGGTCCTCGAGCCGGTCGCCGAGATCGCCGGCATCGAGTTGAACATCTCATGCCCGAACATCGCGCAGGGCCTCGACTTCGGCCGCGATCCCGATGCCGCCGCCCGGCTCGTCGCCGCCGTGCGCACGGTCACCGAGCGCTGCGTGATCGTCAAGCTCAGCCCGAATGTCACCGACATCGCAGCGATTGCGCGTGCGGTCGAGGATGCCGGGGCAGATGCGGTGTCGGCGGTGAACACGTACATCGGCAGGAAGATCCATCGCGCGAGCGGACGGTCCGTCCTTCCACTCGGCACGGGCGGGTTGAGTGGCCCCGCCATCCAACCGCTCGCGCTCGCGGCCGTCGCGGCCGTCGGCGACGCGGTGCACATACCGGTGATCGGCGTCGGAGGCATCGTCGACGCCGCGTCGGCGCGCGACTTCCTGATCGTCGGCGCCAGCGCGGTGCAGGTCGGAACGGCCACATTCGTCAACCCGGAGACCGCGCTGCAGGTGCTTGACGGTCTCCGGGCTGACTGACGACTGACTGACGGCGGACTCAGACCGGCGAGCCGGCCTCCACCGGCGTCGGGCTCAGATGTCCGTTGAGCGACATGACTTCCTCTGGCGGCTCCATGTCGATCGCCACCTCGCCGTGGAGCAGGAGGTCTCCGACCTCGAGCTCCTGATTGGTCATGCGCAGCGGCACGATGAGTCCGACCAGCTTGATGACGACGAAGGTTGCGACTGCGTCGTACACGATGATGAAACCGAGCGCGAGCGCCTGGAGTGCCAGCTGCTTGGCGTTGCCGTAGACAAGGCCCGTCACGGCGACCGACGCGGTCCCCGCGGTGCCGACGTACACGACCATGTTCGGAGAGGCGAGAACGCCCGTCATGAGCCCACCGAACGCACCCGCAACGCCGTGGGTGTGGAAGACACCGAGTGTGTCGTCGACTCGCTCGGTGAAAAGCTTCTTCTTGCCGAGCCAGTTCATCGAGATCCAGGGCAAGATGCCCGCACCGACGCCGATGATGAACGCCGCGTACGCGTTGACATAACCGGCCCCAGGGGTGATCGCGACCAGGCCGGCGATCATGCCACTGATCATTCCAATGATGGTCGGTCGCTTGTGGAAGAAGATGTCCATGAGCATCCAGGTCAGCAGCGCGGTCGCGGTGCAGAGGTGGGTGTTGAGCACGGCCGCCGATGCGTCGGCGTTGGCGAAGTACGGATCACCGCCGTTGAAGCCGCTCCAGCCGAGCCAGAGCAGCCCTCCTCCGGCGACCGCCAGCATGATGTTGCTCGGCGTGTTGTTCTGGCGATCCTTCAAGAGCCGCGGCCCGATCACCGCGGCGGCGACGAATGCGGACACCGCCGCAGCAACGTGAATGACGTAGCCGCCGCTGTAGTCGACGGCGCCGAGCGCTCCGAGCCATCCACCGCCCCAGAGGCTGAACGCTCCGACCGAGTACACCAGCGTGATCCAGAGCGGGACGAACAGAGCCCACGCCTTGAAGCTGATGCGGCCGAGCAGCGCACCGCCGAGGATGATGACCGTGATCGTCGCGAACACGAACTGGAAGTACACGAGCGACGACATCGGGAAGCGCAACGCGGGGATGAGCCCGCTCAGGAGCGGGATGCTCGCCTGCTGTTCGAGGTCACTCGCCCCCGCCACCGGATGGGGGATTCCCACAAACGTCGTCGCCGCTCCGCCGATGTGCAGCGGGCTCCCGAAGCTCATGTCGTATGCGAAGAACATCCAGATGACCAGCGTCATCGCGAATGCGTAGACGACCATGAGCGCGGAGTTGACGGCGAATTTCCGCTTCATCAGCCCGGCGTAGAGAATCGCCAGCCCCGGGATGCTCATGATCCCGACCAGCGTCGCCGACGTGAGCTGCCACGCGGTGTCGCCGGAGTTCAGCCAGCTGGGATCCGGATTCAGGGCCGACAACATAGCGGTACCTCACCTAACCGTGCTGATGTGACATGTACGCCGGACATGCACGTTGCAGGAACTCTGTCAGAGGCGGGCGCTCGGTTCTTCGGCCGTCACGCACAGATCGACGGGCGCGGGCCTGTACACGGCGCACGAGTCTCAGCGGTCATCTGCACAGAGCCGCCGCAGCGACGGTGGTCAGACGGCGGTGCGGAGGTACTTCGGGAAGGACTCGACGGGTTCTGTCGTGGCCATGCGCAGCGCCGGCAGTGTCGACGAAACCGGGAATTCCTGGGCGGGCACCGGCCTGCCGGTGAAGTAACCCTGCGCGCGGTCGCAGCCGAGCAGGGAGAGCAGCTCGAGTAATGCCAGGGTCTCGATACCTTCGGCGACGACAAGCAGTCCGAGCGAGTGACCAAGCTCGATGGTCGCTCGGACGAGCTTCACGTCCTGCTCCCGGGCGTTCGTGGACAGGCCACCGATGAAGGTGCGATCGAGCTTCAGCTCGGTGATGGGCAGGCTTCCGAGGTACGCGAGCGACGTGAATCCGGATCCGAAGTCGTCGATCGAGATGCCGATGCCGAGCGCTCGCAGCTCCTCGATGACCGCCTGGCATGCGGCGAAGTCGCTGATGATCGTCGTCTCGGTGATCTCCAGGATCAGCGACGCCGGCGGCACACGATGGCGCCGCAGCGATGCCTGGACCTGCTCGATGAAGCCGGGATCGAGCAGGTTCGAGGACGAGACATTCACCGACATGGCAATCCGGGTGCCTGCTGCACGCCAGATGGCGCACTGGGCAAGCGCATGATCGAGCACGAGACAGGTCAGCGGACCCATCAGCCCGGCCTCCTCGGCGAGCGGGAGGAAGTCGAGCGGTGGGATCAGGCCGAGGCGCGCATGCGGCCAGCGCACCAACGCCTCCGCGGCGATGATCTCGCCGTTGCGCAGGTCGATCTGCGGCTGGTAGTGCAGCACGAGACGCTCTTCCTCGACCGCCGCACGCAGCTCCTCGACGAGCGCGAGACGGTTGCCGCCATTGTCGATCGACGGGGTGTAGATCTCATACGACTGATGAGCGAGCTTGGCTCGATACATGGCGACGTCGGCGCAACGCATCAGTCCGATGCTGTCCTCGGCGTCAGCAGGTGCAACGGCGATCCCGATGCTTGCGCTGATGCGGATGCTGACGCCGTTGAGGATGAACGGTTGCTCGAGCAGCGCAGTCAGGCGCCTGGCGAGCCCCGCCGCATAGTCGGGATCGCTGTCGATCAGGACGGCGCCGAGTTCGTCACCGCCGATCCGGACGAGGACGTCCGAGGCGCGAAGTGAGCCCGTGAGGCGCGGCCCCAGCTGTTTCAGGAGCTCGTCGCCGGCGGAATGCCCGAAGGAGTCATTGATCTCCTTGAAGTGATCGAGGTCCACGAAGAGGAACGCCAGGGTGCGCGTCGGTGTCGAGGGATCGGCGTGGTCCTCGAAATACGCGTCGAGCAGCGTGGTCAGCTGGCGGCGGTTGCCCAGGCCGGTGAGCTCGTCGGTGTTCGCCTGGCGATGGCGCTCCTCCGTCAACGCGCGCAGGCCGTGGACCGACAGGGCGAGGCGTACGCCGACGACGACGAGCGTCGCGGTGGCCAGGTCGACGGCCACCTGGATCACGTGCTGTTGCAGCGCCCCCAGGACGAGGATGGTCAGCCCGGCGAGCGCGCCGGCTCCAGGGAGGACGAAGCCCGGCAGCTTTCCGCCTTCGAGCAGTTCGCGCTTCCCCGCCGGCACCCAGACCGAGATGGACATCAGGGTGATCGCGGTCGGCCAGGCGATGCCGTTGAAAACGACGCCCACTTGCGAGGTCGATCCGAAGAGGTTGAAGGTGTCCCCGATTCCATTCACCGCGCAGGCGGTTGCGAAGAGCAGCCACGGCAGTCGCCGTCCCGGGAGGACGGCGGTGCCACCCACCACCAGGGCGAGGAGGAGCACGTCGCCGATCGGATAGATGAGGTTGACCGCCACGGCGATCGGGGTGACGTCGCCGCCCAGGGTCCGGATGACAGCGTGGAATGCAAACGCTGCACAGACCGCCGCTGCGCCAAGTCCGGCGATGGCCCCGTCGAGCCAGGTCGCCGGGAGCAGTCTTTTGATCTCCCGGCGGAGCATGAGCACGATCGCCGCGTACGCCAGCGGATAGAACGCGATGTAAAAGGCGTCGGCGAGAGTCGGGGTCACGACGTCCGCGCCGCCCCAGCCTTCCCAGGTGAGCACGAGGTCCCCGAGCGCCCAGGCGAGCACCGCAGCGCCGAGGGTGAATGCCACCGCTCGGCCGGGGAGCTTTGTGAACCCACGCGCGAAGAGCATCGCTATGAGGACGAACTCGTAGGCAACCACGCCCCAGCCGTCCACCCATGGCCACGAATCCGCTGGTGAGCGAACCAGCAGCGAGATCACATAGGCAACGAGCAAAACGGACATGATCGCGTAGCCCGCCCAGAGCGCCCGTGCGTATCGCCCGCCCGTGCTGAGGAATGTCGGGAGTGCCCGCCTTTCGCGAGGGGCCGCGGTACTCACGAGAGCAGCTTTGCCGATCTCGTGTCGAATTCCGGTTGCGTCTGTGGAACGACAATGACCTCAGGCGGCAAAAAAGCCGGACAGCGCCTGGCTCAGAATCAGCGCAAATCCAGGGATCGAGGAGTGCGGCGAATGGCTGACGTGGAAATTGGCATCGTCGACACCGAGNNGGGCCACCCGATTCGGCGCTGCTCTCGATGGCGCGCTCACTGATGCGGGATCCAATACACGAGGGGGTGCAGCTGATCGCGTCAGACCGAGGCGAGGACGTCGGGTTCGCGACCCTGTTCTGGAGCTGGGAGACGACGATCTCGGGCCGGGTCGGGGTCATGAACGACCTGTACGTGATCGCGTCGTCTCGCGGCCGCGGCGTGGGTTCCGCGCTGATGAAGGCCTGTCTGGAGCGCTGCCGCGAGCATGGGGCGATCCACATGATCTGGCAGACGGCTCCGGACAACCTGCCCGCGCAGGCCGTCTACGACCACCTCGGCGCAACGCGGGAAACCTGGATCGACTACTGGCTCGACACGGGGCTCCGCCCGAACGCGGACCGCTGACCGCCGAGCCGTCGGCTGGGCACGGTTAGGTCGCGATTACTTCTTCGCGGCCTGGTAGTACGGGTTGGCGCCCTGCGCGTGATCCGTGGTGTCCCGGACCTCGGTGATCTGCGGGAATCGCTCGAGGATCGCGACACGCACGCCCTGTCCCAGCGTCACCTCGGCCATGCCGCAGCCCTGGCAGCCCCCACCCATGTGGATAAAGGCGATGCCGTCGCTGACGTCGAGCAGGTCGATGTAGCCGCCATGGCTTGCGACGGACGGGTTGATCTCCTCATCCAGGAGCTGTTGCACGTCGCGGGCGAGGTCGTCGAACCAGAGCGGATTGGGATTGCTGACGGTCAGCGCGCCGCGGGCGCGGTCGGCATCGATGGTGATCCCGTCGAGGTATGGCGCCGATGCGAGCGGCATGGTGAAGCGCACGCCCGAAGGACCGTTGACCACCATCTCGCCGTCGCGCTCGTCGCCGTCATTCACGAGGGAGAGGTCGTACGTGAAGGCGCCGGCCTCCCTTCCGGTGATCGCAATTCGCACGCCCGCATCCGGCTGTTTGCGATTGGCCCGGACCTGCTCGATGCGGGTCAAAGCGAAGTCGGTGATTGAGATTCTCGGCTCTTTCATGCGCACCACCATGGTACGTCGGTATGAAACGCCAGGGTAGGCTGATCGGCGTGCCGAGAGTGATGTTGATCCTGCCCACCGAGACGTATCGCGCGGCGCCATTTCTCCACGCGGCGGAGCAACTCGATCTGAACGTCGTGGTCGCCTCGAATGAGGCGCCGACCCTCGCGCGGCTCATGGAAGGACGCGTGCTGACGCTCGACCTACGTCACCCGGCGGAGTCGGCTGAACGCGCCGCGAGCTTTGCGGAGCGATGGCCGATCGATGCGGTGGTGGGAGTCGACGAGGGATCGGTGCTGACCGCCGCCAGCATCGCCGAACGACTTGATACGCCGGCTCGGAATCCGGTGCCGTCGGTGGCGGCGACGCGCGACAAACGACTGCTCCGCGAACGCCTTGCGGCGAGCGGTCTGCCCCAGCCTCGTTGGGTTTCGCTCGACGTCGGCGCTGACGATGAGGACGTCAACCGGGCCGTCGGATTAGTGGGCCTGCCCTGCGTGATCAAACCGGTTGACCTTGCGGCGAGTCGCGGTGTGATTCGCGCTGACGACCTGGCCGGCGTGCGCACCGCCGTGCGTCGTGTGGGGTCGTTGCTGCGCGAGATGTGTGCAGACGATGCGGTGTCGCCGATGCTCGTCGAGAGCTACGTGGACGGTGTGGAGGTCGCGCTCGAAGGCCTTGTGCGCCAAGGGTTTCTCGAGGTGATCGCCCTGTTCGACAAACCTGATCCGCTGGTCGGCCCGTTCTTCGAGGAGACGATCTACGTGACGCCGTCGCGCCTTGACGGCGCGGCCCAGACCGCCGTCATCGAGGCGGCGCGAGCGGCAGTGTCAGCGCTCGGATTGATGCACGGACCGGTGCACGTGGAGATCCGCATGGCCGCATCGACGCCGGTGGTCATCGAGGTGGCTGCGCGCTCGATCGGTGGCCTCTGCTCACAGGTCATCCGCCTCGAGTGTGATGACGCACCGGGTGAGATTCGATCGCTTGAGAACGTGATCCTGCGCGAGGCATGCGGATTGCCGTTGGGCGCGATGCACATGGTGGACCCGGCCTGCGGCGTGTTCATGCTGCCGATACCAACCGCCGGCATCCTGCGTGGCGTCGACGGTCTGCATCGCGCCGAGTCGGTTGGCGGCATCACGGGAGTGACCATCTCGATCCCCCTCGGCGAGCCTGTGCGCCCGCTCCCGGAGGGAGACCGCTACCTCGGCTTCGTCTTCGCCCGCGGGGATACGCCCGAGACCGTGGAGGCCTCCCTGCGAGCGGCGCAGGAACTCCTGGAGATCGACATCGCACCAGTGTGAGGATGCCCCGCGGCGGGCGCTCCTGCGACATGCCTTGATACATGTCACTAATGGAATATAATGCGGCTCATGGCCCGCTCTTCCGCGCCGTCGGACGTGTTCAACGCGATTGCCAAGCCGCACCGTCGCGAAGTCCTGGACGCGCTGATCACCGGTGAGAAGGCGGTCGGGACGATCGTGCACGACCTCTCGATGTCCCAACCTCAGGTTTCAAAGCACCTGCGGGTGCTCAGCAAGGTGGGACTCGTGAGCTGCCGGCCGGTGGGGCGTCGCCGGCTGTACCGCCTGGCGCCCGCGCGCCTTCAGCCGTTCCAGGAGTGGCTGGCCAAGTACGAGCAGGCCTTGAACGATCGATTGGATCGGGTGGACGACTACCTCAGAGAGGTACAACAACCCCAAGGAGAGCGGCAGTGACACCTGAAAGGCATGGGTCCGCACTCATCGAATTTCCGAACGATCTCGAGATTCTCATAACTCGAGAGTTCGACGCCCCGATCGGTCTCGTCTTCGACGTCTTTACGAAGCCGGAGCATGTGAGAAAACACTTTGCTCCGTTCGAGGAGGAGGTGACGGAGTGCTCCATCGACCTGCGGGTCGGCGGGAACTACCACATCGTTATGGTCACCAAGGACGGCATCGAGTGCTCGTTCCGTGGAACATATCTCGAGGTCGAGCCGCCGACCCGGACCGTCGAGACATGGGTGTTCGACGGGTGGCCAGGCGTGGAGGCTGTGGAGACGATGGAGCTCCAGGAAGCCGATGGAGCCACCAAGCTGACCTATCGCATGGTCTTCCGGGACAAGGCCGGCCGTGACCACATGGACAAATACGATGGCCTCTTGTCCAGCTTCCAGAACGTGGACGATTACCTGAGTTCGCTCGTCCCAAAGGAGGCAGCCTCTAGGTAGTCGAAAGTGCCCCCTGGAGGAATCGAACCTCCCTCAACCGGTTAAAAGCCGGCTGCTCTACCGATGAGCTAAGGGGGCCGGATCCAGGATTGTATTGCCGCCTATGCGCCACGCCCTACCATCGAACTGGTGACTGAAGAAATCCCTGGGTTCCCCGAGCGGTTTCCGGTCCGCGACGACGGGAAAAGGAGCTGGCGCTACAAGGCGGTCTCGCTGACCTGCCGTGCGACCCTTCGTGGATTCTTCGGGCGCGGTCTCCAGCTCGATCGCATGTCGAAAATTCCGGCAGAGGGACCGCTGCTGGTCGTCTGCAACCACCTCAGCAACATCGATCCCTGGATCTTCGGCGGCTTCGGGCCCGGGGTCCTCTACTGCCTGTCGAAGCGGGAGCTGTTCAAGCCCGCGATCATTGCCTGGATCCTCGCGGGGTGCAATTGCTTCCCGATCGACCGAGGCGCCGCCGACAGGCGCGCGCTGCGAACGGCGCTCGACATCCTCTCGCGTCGTGGGCGCCTGCTGATCTTCCTCGAAGGTACCCGCTCCACCACCCCTGGGATGCGACGTGCCGAAGCGGGGGTCGGATTCCTCGCTCGCCGTTCAGGCGCCTCGATCCTGCCCATCGGTGTCTGGGGCACCGAGGCGGCACTGCCTCGGGGTCGCAAGTTCCCAAAGCGCGTGCCCATCGGGCTTCGCATTGGTCGCCCGTTCGCGCTACCGGAGCGGGTCCCGGGGGAGCGGCGTGACGATCAGGCGGTCGCGGATCTCATCGGATCGCGAATCGCCGAGCTTTTGCCACCTGCCTACCGCGGCGTCTACGCGTCGTTGGAGGAACCTGCGGCGACGCCCCGAGTGGGGTAGAAGCGCCCGGGATCGATCAGCGCCCCCGGCGATTTGCCGCGGGCTTGGCGCGGGCTGACCGCGACGGGGCTGAAGGCCGCTTGGAGGCAGCAGAGCGAGCCGGCTTGGCTGGAGCTTTGGCCCCACCCGATCTGGAAGCCGATTTGGCGACGGTTTTGGAGGGGGGTGCGACCTTGGCTTTTGCGGCCGGTTTCTTCGCGCTGGCTTTGGCCGCGGACTTCGCCACAGGTTTGGCGCTCGATTTCGCCGCCGGCTTGGCTTTCGCCACGGGCTTGGCGCTTGACTTCGGCGCCGGCTTGGCAGTGGATCTCGGCGCGGCCCTGGTAGTGGATTTCGCGGAGGACTTGGCGGATCGCGCCAAGGGCTTGGCGGTGGTCTTGCTCTTGGCCACCGGTCGGGACTTGGCGGCGGCCGGAGGCTTCACCTTGGCGGCGGTCTTGGCGTTGGCGGCCGGCTTGGCCTTCACCGTGGGCTTGGGCTTCGCCGCCGGCGTGGCCTTGGCAGCAGCCGCAGTTCGGGGAGCGGCCGCGCTCTTGGCAGCTGGACTCTTGGCAGCCGGCTTCGGTGGTGCGGGGGCCGTTTTCGGAGCCGGTCTCGCCTTCACGGGCTGGGCTGACTTGGCCGGCGATGCCGTCCGGGACGCGGTCGCTGCCGGCTGCGAACTCGCGGCTGGTCGCTGGGGCGGCGCTGTGGCCACCCGAGGCTCCGCCCGTCTTGCGGGTGCGGCAGCTTTGGGTGGCGTGGGGGCGACAACCGCCGGCGCCGGCTTGGGCTCGGCCTCGGCCTGCGGTGCCGCTGCGCCGTTGGCCGCCGGCCGAGGCCCTCGATCGCCCACGCGCACCGGCTCGACCATGAGCAACGTGAGCTCGGCGTGGCGCTCCGGCGTCTCGGCGGTCTCCAGGCACGTGAAAGCGACCACCTCTTTGGTGTCCCTGTGGCGGTCGAACCGGACGATGGCCGTCTGGCTCAGCACGGTCTCGACGATGCCGGTGGAGCCGACCGGGTAGTCCCCGATCGGGGTGCCCGTGCGCGGACGGGTGTTCGAGGTCAAGATCACGTGCTCGCCAACCCCGAAAGGCGGCGGGGGCTCCTCGCGCGCTCCAGGCGGCCGTCCCGGCGTCGGCGAGGGCCGGGGAGCGGGTGCGACGACCACGGGCGCAACGACTGCGACGGTCTCTTCGTCATCGTCGTCATCGTCATCGTCGACCTCGACAACCACGCCGATCTCGATCTCGATCTCATCAGCGTCGTCGTCGTCATCGACGACCTCGATCACCTCGGCCGGCGGGGCATCTGCTTCGTCCGGATCGGCGTCGACGCTGGGGTCGGTGGGTTCTTTGGGCATTCAGGCTCGTATGTGACGGATCGGTAGACTGGGGTGCAGATGATCGCGCGATCCAGGGCGATCCCGCTGTCGCAACATACCCAGCAGCGGCTTCTTGAAATCCTCCCGGGCGCGCTGACGTGGTTCGCCCTGCTCGTTCCTGTGGTCGCCGCGTTTGCCATCAGGCTGAACGACGACGGGATGCTGTGGATCCTCGGCGTGGGGGCTGTCCTGCTCGATGCCTACTGGCTGGTGCGAACCACGGTGACGGTCCGAGGCGTCCGGCAGACGCTCAAAGCGCTCACGGCGACCGAGGCCATCGACTGGTGGCAGCGGTGCCAGGAGTTCGAGGTGGCTCTGCCCGAGGGCGCGCCGGCTCCGTCCGAGGTGGTGCACTGCGCACTGATCCCGACCTACACGGAATCGTATGACGTGCTCCGCGCCACCGTCGCCGCGCTCGCGGCGCAGAACTACCCGGAACACCTTCGCGTCTGCGCGATCATCACCCGCGAGACCGACACCGGCGGCATCGAGAACGTGAACAGACTCCGCGAGGAGTTCGCCGGGTCGTTCCGGTTGTTCCTGCACATCCGGGATCCGTTGCTTCCCGGGATCGTTGTCGGCAAATCGGCGGCGATGGCGTACGGGGGCCCCGTCCTCAAGGCCGCCTGCGACGAGCTGGGTCTCGACCCGACGCGGACGATGGTGACCGACCTCGATTCCGATTTCCGGCTCCATCCCCAGTACTTCGCGTATCTCACGCTGCAGTTCTGCTCGGCGCAGGATCGCCTGTTCTCGATCTGGCAACCCGTGCCGGTGTTTCTCAACAACATCTGGCGCGTCCCGACCGCGGTGCGCGTCATGGCGACGGCGGCCACGCAGTGGCAGATGTTCCTGCACCAGAATCCGCATCGGTTGGTGATGTTCTCCTCGTATACGATGTCGCTTCACCTGCTCGCCGACGTCGGCTACTGGGACAGCGACGTGATTCCCGAGGATTCGCGGTTCTTCTGGAAGGCGTTCTTCCACTGTGGCGGCAAGCTCAACACCAGGCCCGCATTTCTTCCCGTGTATGGCGATGCGCCTCGAGCGCGTGGCTATGCCGCGACCCACGCGTCGCAGTACAACCAGATCAAGCGATGGGCCTGGGGAGCGACCGATATCCCTTACGTCACCTCACGAATGCTGAGTCATCCGGAGATCCCGTGGCGCCAGCGCGCGCGGCGCTACGCCAATCTCATCTTCAACCACCTCACCTGGGCGACGCTGCCGCTGCTGCTCTTCTTCGGCGGCGCTTTGCCCGCATTCATCGACCTGGNNTCGGCGTTGCTCGGGAGTGTATCGGCGAGCATCCTCACCATCACGCTGCTGAACACGCTCCTGCTCGTGCAGGTGGACTATCGGATCTGCCCAAAACCAAAGGAGTGGCCGTGGTGGCGCCGGCGCTGGGCGGAGCTGCAGCTGTTCACCTACCCTGTCGTGGGACTGGCGCTGAGCGTCATCCCTGCGCTCGAAGCCCAGACCCGTCTGATGTTCGGTGCGTACCTCGAGTACCACGTGACAGAAAAGGAATAGCGTCGCTCGCCGTCAGCGCCCGAGCACTTTCTCATAGATTTCGAAGGTCAGCTCGGCGGCCCGTTTCCAGGTGAACGTTGAGGCCCATGCGAGGCCTTCGGTACGACGCCGATCGCGCTCCGCCGGGTTATCGAGCAGTCGGTTGATCGCGGTGGCCATCGCAGATGCGTCGCCGTCCGGAACCATGCACGCGGCGGAGCCGCTCACCTGGGGAAGTGATGAATTGTCGAAGACGACAGCCGGTGTGCCGCAGGCCATCGATTCCAGCGGCGGCAGTCCGAACCCCTCGTACGCCGAGGTGAAGACGAAAACCTCCGCCGCCGTGTAGAGCGCAACCAGGTCGTCGTTGCTGACGTGGCCGATGACGCGTGCGTGCTCGCCAAGGCCAGCGCGATCCAGCTCGTCGGTCACGAAGCGCGTGAAGGTTCCCTGATCGCCGGCGATGACGACGGCGACGTCGTGGTCGTGACGGACGCGACGAACCACATCGGCGAGCACTCCGATTCGCTTGCGCGGGTCGAAGGTGCCGACAGCGAGCAGGAAAGGCCCTTCGACATGCAATTTGGACCGCAGCCGCTGCACCGCTTCGTTGGAAGCCGGGTGGAAGACGGGCGAGATGCCCTCGGGAATGACCGTGATCCGCTCCGGATCCGTGCGCGTGAAATGGAGCACGTCGCGGCGGGTCGACTCGGACACCGCGATCACCGCGTCTGCCCGCCGGAGCAGGCGCAATCCAGGCACGCGAGCTCGCCGGACCCATGGGTAATCACGCGGCATCACGAACGGGATCAGGTCGTGAACGGTGACCACGACCGGCAGGCGTGTGCGCACCGGTTGTCCGAATTCGATCGCGTGGTAGAGATCGGCACGCGCACCGCGAAGCGCACGCGCGACGAACACCGTGTCGGCGACCGGCTGCAGGGTGGGGTGGATGACCGGGATCCGGCGCGTCTGCGCTCGGAGAATCCCCGGGGCACCGCCCGGCGGCTCCTGGTGAGCGGAGAGCAGCAGGCTCACCTTCGGGGGATGCTCGAGCTCGGCGAATCCCGCCAGCAGGCCCCGCTCATAGCTCCCGATGCCGCGAACCGATGAGGCTCCCTGCAGCGGGCGCCCATCCATGACCACCCTCATCGTGGGGTTCGCTGGAGAGGGCACGGCCGAAGAGTCTGTCGGATAGACTGGCTCCGGTGACGATTCAAGAGCGCGACGTGGTGGAACGGCTGCGCTCACTGATCCGTGATGTCCCCGATTTCCCCCGGCCAGGCATCGTTTTCAAGGACATCACCCTGTTGCTCGGCGACGCTGTCGCGTTTCATGCTGCGATCGGGGCGCTCGCGCAACCCTATGTCGATCAGGGTGTGGATATCGTCGCCGGCATCGAGTCGCGTGGCTTCATTCTTGGAGGGGCCGTCGCCGACCGCCTCGGTGCGGGATTCGCGCTGGTCCGCAAGGAGGGGCGCCTGCCGTCGGATCGGATCTCTCAGGCATACACCCTCGAGTACGGCGAAGCGGTCATCGAGATGCACTCGGATGCCATTGCGCCGGGCCAGCGAGTCTTGATCGTCGACGACCTGCTCGCGACCGGCGGTACCGCCGGCGCTGCCGGCGCCCTCGTCGACCGCCTCGGGGGCGATATCGTGGGCTTTGCCTTTTTGATCGAGTTGAGCGCGCTCGGGGGATCTGCCGCGCTCGGCGGGCGCCCGTACACGGCGCTGTTGCGTACGAAGACCGATGGAGGAATCAGGTGACCAACGTTTTGAAAGTGTCGGAGTCCGATGTCGCTGATCCGAGCCTGGCGGGAGAGGGCCAGCGCCTCATCGACTGGGCGGCGCGGGAGATGCCCGTCCTGCGCATCATCCGTGAGCGTTTCGCGCGCGAGCGTCCGCTCGAGGGTCTGCGTCTCGGCGCCTGCCTCCACGTCACCAGTGAGACGGCGAACCTCGCCATCACGCTGAAGGCAGGCGGCGCACACGTGAGCCTCTGCGCGAGCAATCCGCTGTCCACGCAGGATGCTGTTGCTGCGGCGCTGGCGCGTCAGCACGGGATCCCCACCTATGCCATCAAGGGTGAGGATTCGGCGAGCTATTACTCGCACATCCAGGCAGTGCTCGACACGCACCCTCAGGTGACCATGGATGACGGTGCAGACCTCGTCGCAGAGCTGCACAAGGGTCGCCGCGAGCTGCTCGAGGACGTCATTGCGGGGACTGAGGAAACCACGACGGGCGTGATCAGGCTGCGCGCAATGGCGCAGGACGGGGCACTGAAGTTTCCGATCATCGCGGTCAACGAGGCGCTCACCAAGCATCTTTTTGACAATCGTTACGGCACGGGTCAGAGCACCATCGACGGCCTGATCAGGGCCACCAATGTGCTGCTCGCCGGCAAGACGTTCGTCGTCTGTGGATACGGGTGGTGCGGCCGTGGCCTCGCCAGCCGTGCAACCGGGCTCGGCGCACATGTGATCGTCACCGAGGTGGACCCGACGCGCGCACTGGAGGCGGTCATGGACGGCTACCGGGTCATGCCGCTCGCGGAGGCGGCACCGGAGGCCGACATCGTGATCACCGTCACCGGTGACATCAACGTCATCGATCGCGGGTCCATCGAGCGCTTCAAGGACGGCGCGATCATCGCCAACAGCGGCCACTTCAACGACGAGATCAACCTCGCCGCGATCGACGACATGTCGGTCGAGGTCACAGCACCGCGCACCTTCGTGCAGTCCCATCGTCTGCATGACGGACGCACCATCCACGTGCTCGCCGAGGGGCGCCTGCTCAACCTCGCTGCGGCGGAGGGTCATCCGGCAGCGGTGATGGATATGAGCTTCGCCAACCAGGCGTTGTGTGCCGAGTACATCGCCAAGCACCACAAGGAACTCGGGCTCGGCGTCCACGACGTGCCCCAGGCGATCGACCGCGAGGTTGCGCGCCTCAAGCTGCAGGCGATGGGTGTGAGCATCGACACGCTCACCGAAGAGCAACAGAAATATCTCGCATCCTGGGAATCGGGAACCACGTAGCGATGGCGATCAACATTCCGTACCGACCGGAGCTCAACGTGCTCAGCAACGGCGTGACCCTGCTCAATGCGCCGTCGAGCAGCAGGAACTCCGGTGTGTTCCTCATCGTTCGAGCCGGCTCACGTGACGAGACGACGGAGACCTCCGGGCTGGCTCACTACCTCGAGCACATGTTCTTCAAGGGCACCGAGAAGCGTCCCACCACCAAGATCATCTCGCGCGAGATAGACCGGCTCGGTGCCAACACGAACGCATACACCGATACCGAGGAAGTCGCATATTTCGCCGAGGGCCCGGCGACCGCGATGCTCGAGCTTGCCGATGTGATCTGCGACATGCTCAGCCGGCCGCTCTTCGCCGCGGAGGAGGTCGAACGCGAGCGGAACGTCGTGCTTCAGGAGCTGTCCATGCGCCTCGCCGACCCCGACGGATGGATCTGGGACCGGCTCGGCACCGTCGCATTCGGTGGCAACCAGCCGATGTCGTGGTCTGCGGCAGGGTTCCCCGCGGTGATCGAGAAGGCGACGCGTGAGCAACTCGTCGATTACCACAAGATGTTCTACGCGCCGAAATCCATGTGCCTGGTCATCTCCGGCGGTGCGACGTTGAGCCACGATCAGGCGCTCGAGCTGCTCGCGGACATTCCCATGGGAAAGCCGCGTCCGCGCAAGAAGGCCAAGTGGGGCCTCGGCGATCGCTACACCGCGAACGTGCGCCCAGTGACCGCGCAGGAGGAGCCACAGGTGCACATGGTCTTCGCGGTGCCCGGGATCCCGGCGACCGATCGGCGGCGCACCCAGCTCTCGGTGATGACCCACGTGCTTGGCGGCGGCATGTCGTCGCGGCTCTTCCAGACGGTCCGGGAGCGCAACGGGCTCTGCTACAGCATCTACGCGCACCATGCCGGATTCGACGACACCGGGCTCTTCGCGATCGCTACGGCGACGCGTCCCAAGGACGCGCGCAAGGCCACCACGCTCTCCTTCAAGGAGTTCCGCAAGATGGCATCGAAGCGCGTCGCCGCTGACGAGCTCGCGGCCGCCAAGTCGGCGATGATCGGCAGGCTCTTGCGTTCGACCGAAACGGCGATCGCAAGCGCGCGCTTCTACGGGTCGCGCTGGCGCGCTGGATTGCCGCTCGAGACCCCGGACGAGCGCGCCGAGGCGATCATGAAGGTGACTGCCGCCGAAGTGCAGGCGATGGCCGAGGAGATTGTCTCCGGCATCGGCGAAGTGCGCTTCGCGCTCGTGGGGCCGACCGACCAGGGCGAGGAGCTGCTCTCAGCGATCGAGGCGACTTCGTCGAGCTGATACGGCGCCGGTCTCAGGCCGCGAGGAGCGCGCGGTGCAGGGCTCCGGCCACGCGTTCGATGTCGTGGGTGCTCAGGCCCGGATGGACCGGCAGCGAGAGGCAGCGCGACGCGCAGTCGCGCGCGAGCGGCGTGTCATCACGATGGACCCTGGGATGATTTCGGTACGCCTCGTGGTCCCACACCAGGCCCGGGTAGTACACGCCGATATCGATCCCATCTGAGGACATCGACGCGACGACACGATCGCGGTCGATCCCGGGTCCGAGCAGGATCGTGTACTGATGCCACACGTGGCCGCGACCACTCGGCACGCGAGGAGTCGTGATCGCCTCGTTGTTCTCGAGCAGCGAGGTCAGCAGGGCGGCGTTGTG
>PKYW01000104.1:34714-54054 GCA_003132805.1 Candidatus Dormiibacterota bacterium
ACGCAGCCACCCTCGCCGCTGGTCACGTTCTTGGTTGCGTAGAACGAAAAGCAACCCACCCCGAAGCTGCCCACCCGGCGGCCGTCGATATCCGCAGCGTGCGCCTGCGCCGCGTCCTCCACGATCGCCAGGTCATGCGCTCCGGCCAGCGCCATGAGTGGGCGCATGTCCGCGGGGAGCCCGTAGAGATGCACCGGCACGATCGCCGCGGTGTGCAGCCCGATCAGCGCCGCGACCGACTCGGGGTCGATGGTGAAGTCATCGCGGATATCGGCGAAGCGCACCGACGCTCCGCTGCGCAGGATCGCGTTGATCGTCGCGGCGAAGGTGAACGGGGAGGTGATCACCTCCTGCCCCGGACCGATGTCCAGCACGGCCAGGGCTGCATCGAGCGCGACCGTTCCGTTGGCCACCGCAATCGCGTGTTCGGTACCGGCCATGGTGGTGCAGTGCGCTTCCAGCCGTCCGACCATCGGGCCCTGCGCGAGGTGGCCGCTGCGCAGCACCTCGAGGACCAGGTTCTCGACCTCGGGGCCGAGCTGCGGGGCGGAGATCCGGATGCGAGCCTCGGCGGGCGCCTGGGTGGCCGTCACGAGACCGCCACCTCGCCGCCGCGCGCGGTCAGACGCCGCTCCCCGGCGATCCGCCGGCGCAGGGCCAACAGCCCAGCGGCCATGGCGACCGAGTCGCGCACCGGCGAGACGGTGGACCGCCCCGACGCCATGTAGACAACGGGGACCTCCACGGGCGTGATCCCCTCGTGCACCGCCCACGCGTTGATCTCGGCGCCGATCAGGTAATCGCCAGCGCGCAGTTGCGGGAGCAGCACCTGCGCGAGGGAGCGCTGGATGAGCACGGACCCCTGCGTGTCGATGGAGAGCCCGATCAGCCCGGCGCGGAGGAGACCGAAGCCGGCTGACATGGCGCGCCGCACCGCCGGCGTCTCGATCTGGGAATCGCGATGTGTCTTGGACCCCATCACCAGCGCTGGTCGCGGGCTGAGGCCGAGGTAGCCGTCAAGGTCGGTGAAGCCGAACGGGAGATCCGCGGCCGTGAGCACCAGCGTGTCGCCGCGGGCCATCGCCATGCCTCGGCGCCAGGCGAAGCCGAGGCCCTTGGCCGAGGTGGTCACCCGAACCGCCACCTCTTCGCTGTCGAGTGTCGCGGCCAGCGAGAGGCAGAGAGGGCCCGATCCATCGGTCGAGCCGTTCTCCACCAGGATGATCTCGGACCCGGGCAGATAGGCGAGGCGCGCGACCAGCAGCCGGACGGTCCTCCGAAGGTCCGCCATCTGGTTGTGGACGGGGATGACGTACGTGATCGTCGGTTCGCTCATGAGCACTCCTCGATGGCCGCAGCCACCTCGTGAGCCGGGAGAATCGAGTTGCGTTCCGCGCATGCGTCCGCGCGTCCCGACACGAGGTCGAGGAAGTGCGCGAACTGCAGTGCCAGCGGCTCGCCGGTATGCCGGACAAATGGGATGTCGATCACCGTCTCAGCGCGGTAGCCGGCAGCCTGACCATCGCCGACGCCCTGGGCGTGCGCGCGGTGCCGGTAGACCGTCAGGTCCTGGCGAAGCAGGTCGACGTCGTACAGCGCCGTCGGCGTGGCCACGAGCTGGGTCCGCACCTTGCGCTGGCTCGCCCGGCTCGCCGAGAGCGTCGCGATCGCCCCGCTCGGGAAATGGAGCAGGCAGTCGGCGACTTCCAGGATCGAGTCCCGACCCGCCGAGCTCGTGGCACCGCAGACCCGGGACGGTCGTGCGCTGCCCATGTAGCAGAGCGCGAGGTCGATCTCGTGGATCAACAGGTCGAAGACGACGCTCAAGGTGCTTCGCGGCGTCTCGGGCGAGTGACGCAGACCAACGATGTGCACCGGTTCCTCGTCGAGCAGGCTGCGCATGGTGGCGACCACCGGGTTGAACCGCTCGACGAATCCGCACATCAGCGGCACGCCTCGGCGCTCCGCGCATGCGATCAGCGATCTGGTGGTCTCGAGCTCCGGGGTGACCGGTTTCTCGACGAGGATCGGCTTGCCCAGCTCGAGGAGCGCTCGCGCGGCGACCTCGTGGAAGGCGGTCGGGGTGGCGATCACCACGGCGTCGCAGCCGGCCGCGGCGTCGAGGTCCTCGGCAAAGGCGCAGCCGAGCCGGTCCGCGAGCGGGCGCACCCGCTCGGGGTCGGTGTCGATGATCACCGCGAGGTCAGCGCCGTCCGACTCCGCGATGACGCGCGCGTGGTTGGCCCCCATCGCCCCGGCTCCGACCAGCGCAATCCGGGCACGAGCACCCATGGGCGCAGTCTCAGCCCGGCGGACCCCCCAGATCGGAAATTAGCAGGTCCGTGTCGATAGTGCGGCGCTCTCGCAACAGGGGCATGAGCAGGGTGGCCATGACCAGGGCTGACGCGATCGCGCCACAGAGCAGCCCGAGTTCGACCCGAAGGAAGAGCGACGAGCCCACTGCGGTCACGACGAAGAAGACGATGGCGCCGCTCGTCCAGCCGAGCGCAACCCGCTGGTACTCGGAGAGCGAGATCAGGACGTAGCCGAAGATCTGCGTGAAGATGAACCCGATACAGCTCGCGGAGAGGAGGCAGAAGTCGAGGTCGCTCAGCTCGAACCCGTGGCCGAAGAGGATGCGGGTCACGGTTGGTCCGAGGAACGTGAAGGCGACAATGGCCACCGCCCCGATCCCGGCCATGAGCAGAACGAGCCGGGTCAGAAGCGCCTGGAACTCGCGGTTCCGCCCGCTGCTGGCCAGGGTGGAGAGCTTCGGCAGGAGCGCCGACTGCACCGCCTGGAAGAGAAAGATCGGGACGTAGGCGACGATTCGGCTCAGCTGGAACTGGCCGGCGGCGATCTGCTGCTTCGGCGTGGCGAGCAGCTGCACCGCGACCGCGCCAACGCTGAGCAGCAGCTGGGTGAACACGGACGCGATCAGCAGGAATCCCAGAGCGTGGGTGATCTCCCCCCACGGCGCTGGAGGCCCGGGTTTGAGTAGCCCGCGCCGGCCGATCGTCGCCAGGCCGATCGCGACGAACGAGGCGACGATGAGCGAGATCCCGTATGGGCCCGCGGTCTTGACGCCGATCACAGCGAGCCCGGCGGCGAACAGCACCCGAAGCGCGCCCTCGCCACCGAGCAACAAGCCGTACGCGCCGAACCGCGCATTGCCGGCCAGGGCACCGCGCGCGAGGAATTCGCAGAGGTACGCGGCGAACCCTCCGATCAACCCGGCGAGCAGCGCACCATCACCCTTGAACACGTGCTGGTCAATGGGGCTCGCCGCGAGTAGCGTGGCGATGATCAGCACCACGGCCAGGATGCTTCCGAGCAACGCGGCGCGCATGAAGACGGGTCGACCGCCCTCGCCGCGGACACGCCTGGCGGCGATCGCTCGTCCCGTCTCCTGCTCGAGAGGCAGGAAGAAGCCCGGACCGCAGACGAAGAGCAGTGCCCAGAAGACCGAGAGCGGCGCGAACCGAGCCGTGCCGAGAGCCCGCGCCGCCACCACGAGGAACCCGTACTGCATCAGCCCGGCGAGCCCGAGCCCGACCGCGACCGGGATCGTCCCGACCGGCAACGGCAGTGCGCGCAGCCGATCGATCAGCTTCATGTCCAGGCTGGGATCGGAGCCACCCCTACGGGTAGATGCCTCGAACTGCGGTCGCGTCGGCGACTCGCTTGACCGCCACCAGGTAGGCGCCGAGTCGCAGCGACACGTTATGGCGATCCGCCTGCTCGCACATCTGGTTGAACGCCTTCTGGAGGATCTTCTTGAGGCGGACGTTGATCTCGTCCTCCTCCCAGAACAACGACTGCAGGTCCTGGACCCACTCGAAGTACGACACCGTCACACCGCCGGAGTTGGCGAGGATGTCGGGGACCACGGTGATGCCGCGTCGTTCCAGAATGCTGTCCGCATCGGGTGTGGTGGGCCCGTTGGCGCCCTCGACGATGAGCCGAGCCTGGATCCGCCCCGCGTTGCGCGCGGTGATCTGGTTCTCCATCGCGGCCGGCACGAGCACATCGACGTCGAGCTCGAGCAGCTGCGTGTTGGTCACCGGCTCACAACCCGGGTATCCGTGCACACCGCCGTGTTCGATCCTGTACGCGAGGAGCGAGGGAATATCGAGGCCGCTTCTCGAGTAGATACCGCCAGTCACGTCCGCAACTGCGCAGACGGTGAATCCCGATTCGTGCATGAGCTGCGCGGCCCAGCTGCCGACGTTGCCGAAGCCCTGGATCGCGACCGTAGTCTGCGACGGCTCCATACCGAGACGCCTGCACGCCTCGATCGCGATGATGTTCACGCCCCGTCCGGTCGCGCTCGGACGGCCCTCGCTGCCGCCGATCTCCAGCGGTTTGCCGGTGACCGATGCCGGCACCGAGTAGCCGGCCTGCATGGACAGCGTGTCCATGATCCACGCCATGATCTCGGCGGTCGTGTTCACGTCGGGCGCCGGGATGTCCGACTCCGGTCCGACGAGCACGCTGATCTCGGCAGCGAACCTGCGAGTCAGACGTTCGAGCTCGCGGTGGCTGAGGGTGGAGGGGTCGACGGCGACGCCACCCTTGGCCCCGCCGTACGGGAGATTCGCGAGCGCGCATTTCCAGGTCATCCACATCGCGAGGGCTTTCACCTCATCGATGTCGGTCGCCGGGTGGAATCGCAGTCCTCCCTTGGCAGGACCGCGAGTCACGTTGTGCTGGACCCGGTATCCCTCGAACATGCGGACGCTGCCGTCGTCCATCTTCACGGGGAAACGCACCACCAGCTCCCGTCGAACCTCACGCAGAACAGCGCGCAACCCCGGTGAGAGATTGAGGATCTCGGCGGCGTTGTCGAACTGGCGCTGTGCGTTCAGCCAGGGAGAGTCCACCACCGCCGGCGCGGCAACTGTGCTCACGCTCACGAGCCTAACAGGCTCACACGCGCTTGGACGCGGCGGGGCCAACCCCACCCATATCTATACTGCCGCGAATGACCGAGAGCTCCGAGGTCAACCCCAAAGCCGCGAGCGAAGCCATCGCCAATGGCGCGCTGCTTATCGATGTGCGTGAGAAGTCCGAGTACGACGATGTGCACATTCCTGGATCGGTGCTGATTCCGCTCGGCGAGCTGCCTGCGCGCCTCGGCGAGATCCCGGCCGATCGTGACGTCTACGTGCACTGCCGGATGGGTGCACGCAGTGCCCGCGCGGTCGACTACCTGCGCACCTTCGGGCGGCCGAACTCCTACAACATCACCGGTGGGATCGACGCCTGGCAGGACGCGGGCCTGCCCGTGGATCACTGACCGGCGGTCTCAGTGGACGGCGAACGCCGTCGCTCCCAGCAGTTTGCCCTTGTAGGTGATCGTCACCGTGTACTCACCGGGTGCGAAGGCGCCATCCGGCGAGGCGAGCGGGATGACCGTGGCCCCTGACTGGCTGAGGACGTAGGCGTTCTGGATGATCGCCTGCGCGGGCTGTCCGACCCTTACCACGACCTGGACCGGCGCCTGCCCTGCCTGCCCGCCCGAGTTGACCTCGATATCCACCACCGAGGTCTTCGCCGGAAACGACACCTGGGTGGGCGGAATCGAGCCCGCCGCAGGCGCGGATGCGAGGGGGCGGACGCCGGTGAGCTGGATCTGCGCGGTGGAGGGCGACCGGGGATGATCCGAAGTACCGCCCGTGAGGAAATGCACGCCGACCACAGCGATGACGATGAGCACGATCAGGCTCGATCCGATGGCCGCCAGGGGGATCCAGGACCGGTGGTGCTCCAGGGGAGGCGGGGGCTCATACGGCATCGCCGTCGCCTGGGAGGCGGCGCCTGCCGGCGCAGCGCGTTCGACGGCGGGGGTGGCAATCGGCTCCATGGCGGCGGCGAGCGTCCACGGCCGGCCGACCGATGCGAGCGGCGGAGGCGATGGCGCGGGCGCCTTGGCCTGCGTCGCCGGGGGGCCGAGTTGCTGTGCGACATCGGCGACGCCGTCGATGGCGCTGGCGAGCCGGCCGAGGAGCAGTGCGCGCTGATCAGGCATTGCCCACCCCTGCGGCTGAGCGTGTCGGGAGGTGGAGCGCGAAGTCGCCCGACGCTGGATGGGTGGCGCGCCACACGACCGCGACGACACCAGCGAGTAGGACCAGCGCCACGGTGCTCTCGTTGAGTGGCACGAGCGGATTGAACAGTGACGCCGCGGTGTAGGCGGCGGCCAGTGCGAGGGTGAGCGCCGGAGCGCGCGGCGCGAGCACCGCGACCGGGACGGCGAGGAGCATCAGGCTGTAGTCGCCGAGGTGAGGCGAGAGCCCGACCGACAGGCCGAGGCCTATCGCCACAGCCGGAACCACGTTGCGTCGAACGGTATCGCGAAGCAGCACCGCGATCACGACGGCTGTCGTTGCCAGAGCCAGCGACGCCACCCACGCAGCCGGATTGCTCGCCAGCGGTCGTGCAATCAGCGCCGGGATCGAATTGCTCTGCAGGTCGAGGTGCGCGTAGGTCGGAGCCGTCACGAGCCCGATTGCGTCGAGGAGATGACCGGGGCCGGCGACTGCGATCGAGCCCGCGAGCACCACCACAGCTCCGCCCGCGAGTGCTGCGAGCATCCGCCACTGCCGGGCGACGATGAGGATTGGCGGCACCAGCCACACGAGTTGTGGCTTGAGCAACAGGGGCACGAGGAGCAGGCCGGCGATGATGGGCCGGCGACGATCGAGTGCCTCGATGGCCAGGGTCGCAGCAAGCAGCATGAGCCCGTCGGACTGCCCGAGGAGGATGCCGGTGCCGGCTTCGAGCGAGAACACGGCAGTCACGACGAGGCAGGCGGCGAGCGGCCCGCCGAGGCGCTGGGTCGCGCGCCTGGTCAGGATGGCTGCCGACAGCGCCATCGCCACGACGTTGAGGCCGACGAAGATATCCGTGCCGATCTGCAGGGGCAGGACCGCGAGGGGCTGGATCAACCACGCCATCAGGGCGGGGTTGACGAACGGCACCGGGAACGTGGCGCTGGTGGCCGGCAGGTATCCGAGCAGCTGCGCCTGGCTCGCCGCCAGCGAGCTCACACAGTAGACGCACGAAGACCCCCCGTGGACCACCCGCCCGGCGGAAGCGATCGCGAGGTAGTCGACGGCGGAGCCGCCGCCAAACGTGGTGTGCAGGTCGGCGATGGATCTGACCACCAGGTACACGGCGCAGACGGCGGCCGCGCCGATGACCCATCGCCACCTCGAGGCTGCGCTGACCATCCGCGACCCAACCTAGCAGAGCCAAATCGAATTGGAACCCCGTGTGCGAAACCGTCACCCGAGGGATATGCGCTCGTTCGCCGGTGCTAGCATTCGCCTGGGTGAGGAGAGCATCGGATACGGCCCAGGACGAGGCGATGCCCGACGGGAGCGAGGCGGAGGCTGCCGCTGCCGGGACGGTTTCGACGGATTACGGCGCCGAGTATTACGGCCACTACGCCTCGGAGGGCGTGAGCTACGAGCGCAACGCGTACTGGCTCGGCTTCTTTCGCACCATCGGCGACCGGCTGATCGAGGACTTCCACCCGGCGACCACCCTCGACGCCGGGTGTGCAATCGGATTGCTCGTTGAGGCGCTGCGGGATCGTGGCGTCGATGCGCGCGGTATCGATTTCAGCGAGTTCGCGGTGAACCACTCGCGCGAAGACATCAGGCCATTCCTCACCGTCGGGTCGATCACCGAGCCGCTCGATATGCACTACGACCTGATCACCTGCTTCGAGGTGGTCGAGCACATGTCGGCTGCTGACGCCGACAGAGCGATCGTCAACCTCTGCGCCTTCACTGACGAGATCCTCCTGACCTCCACGCCGCTGCACCATCGCGACCCCACCCACACCAACATCCATCCCCAGGAGTACTGGACGGAGCGCTTCGCTCGTCAGGGATTCATCCGCGACGTGGATTACGACGCCTCATACGTCGCGCCCTGGGCAGCGCTGTACCGCCGTTCCAAGGCGCCGATCCACCGCGTGGTTGCCGACTACGACCGTGCGTACGCGCGGATGCAGCACGAGCTGCAGGAGCGCAACCACCTCATCGTCGACCAGATGCGTGAGCTCGTTGAGCTCCGGGCACGAGTGGACGATCTGGAAGCGGTCACTGGCTGGAGCCGTCGCAAGTCGGTGCGCCTGGTCATGAAGGTGGACCGCGCCGTCACCAAGGCCGCGCCGAAGGGAACCGCGCGGGGACGTCTGCTGCAGAAGGCGGTTCATACGCTCGACTGGTTCACCAGGCGACCGCCGGCGTCCTGACAGCCGGTCGCATCGGTGCGGCACCGCCACAAACGTAGGATCGGTCGGTGGCTGATCCCGTCTCGCTACCGGCCCTCGCTCCGATCGCCACAGTGGTCGTGCTGCTCGAGGTGGCCGCCGGGACGACTGCAGCGGCATACACCGTGGACCTGATCGGCAAGGTGGGGCGGGGATTTGTCGGCAGCACATCGTTGATCTGCGCCGGCCTCACGGCGCTCGACGTGCTCATCGAGGCGTTGCTGCCGTCCGGCAGTGGCCTGCTCGGAACCCCGCTCCCCGCAGGCGCGCAGGCATCGCTGTTCCACTGGTCGATCGCGTTCACGGTCGCACTGCTCGGCTACGCGTTCTTCTGCACGGTGATGACCGACGTGGCGCGCCGCGTGGTCGGCGCGCTCACCATCGGGTTCGGCGCCATGGCGATCGCGAAGGCTGCCGCCGCCTTCGGTCCCTCGCTCGGTGGAGTCGGCACCGCTGTCGTGGCCTTCGTCCCTGCCGCGCTGGTCCTCGGCAGCGCGCTTGCCGGGATGCTCCTCGGCCACTGGTACCTGGTTGCCCCCAACCTCTCGTTTCGCCCGCTGCGCAGGGCCATCGACATCGTGTTCATCGCGGTGGCGATCCAGGCGGTGGTGATCGTCCTGGTGATCCTCAACTCAGGGTCCGTGGTTCGAGGCGAGCTGCTCTGGTCGGGTGACGCGATTCCCTTCTGGCTCCTGGTCGTCGGCTCCGGGATTGTCTTCACCACCGGCGTGGCGCTGCTGACCCGTCACTTCGCGCGGATCCGCGCCAACCAGCCGGCGACCGCGATGCTCTACGTGCTGATCATCAGCGTCGTCATGGGCGTGGTCCCGGCCCACCTGCTCTTCTTCGTCACGGGCGCACCGATCTGATCACGTGGTCTGCGCGTCAACACCGGTGAACACGTCGCCGGGTTCGAGCGAGCCGGTCAGCCCCGTGTAGAGGTCGAGCCCGCCCCCCGAGTACATCGTGTACGTGATCGACTTCGTCGCGCACGCCTTGAGAAACTTCGCGATATTCGGATCGCCGGCGACGAACACCCAGCTCGGATCGAGCGCGGTCTCGACCTGTTGCTGCCGTTGGATGAACCCAGCGTAGCCCCCGTACTCCGCGATCGGGAGCGTGTCGTGGCTGTAATACGAGAGCAGGCGCGACAGCGAGAAGTCAGCCCAGACGGCGGCGGTGTCGTGCTCCTTGAGCAGCACGACGCCGGCGTCGAGGGTGGTGGGCACTGCGGTGCCGGATGTGGTGACGGGTTGTGAACCCTCGAGAGTCCCCGTGGCGGTGATCCCGCTCACGACGAGCCATGCCGCTGCCACCACGGCAGCAACAGCTCGCCAGCGTGTGCGTTCGACGAGGACCGTCGCCGCGCCCAGCGCCAGTGGGATCGCCACCGGAAGCAGACTCTGCGTGGCGCACGAATTTGCGTTGACGCCGCCGAGCACCACGAGCGCGATCGTCACCGGGATCGCCAGCAGTGCAAGGTCGATCTGCGAGATACCGGTCCAGTGGCCGGTCACGATCAATTCGAGTGTGCGGCGCCTGGTCCAGAGCATCGCGAGCAGCAGCGCCGCCACAGCAACATCGGCCGCCAGCGCAGGCACGACGGCGTGCCCGCAACTTGCCGCTGCGCCGACAAGCATCGGGATCTGCTCACGCACCAGGTTGGACGCGCTCGTGGTCAGGCTCACGGACTCCCTGGGGATGGCCCGCAGGCTGTAGAACCCGTTGGGAATGTTGGCCACCAGCCACGGCAGCATCCCGACGACGCCACCGACGAAAGCGGTTGCCGCGCCGCGGAACACGTCGGACCACCCGACACGGGCCCCACGCATCAGCAACGCGAGCGCGATCGCCATGACCACGCAGACGAACAGCAGGTCGGACCACAGCGCGATGCCTGCCACGAAACCGAGCAGCGCCCAGTACCGCTTCTTGTGCGCGCGTCCCCATCCGATCTGCGCGGCAACGCAGAGGCAGACGGTTTCGAGGAGCAGCAGCTCGGCCGACCCCGGGTACAGCCGCGCCGACCAGTAGACGGCGAAGAGCGGGAAGACGGCGACTGCGAGCGCGCCGGCCAGCGCGTGTTCCCGGCGTCGAAAGGCGATGCGGCCGAACCACCACGCGCAGAGGACAGTCAATGCCCCGATGACTGCAAGCGCTACGCGAATGGCGGTGAGGCTCGTTCCGAAGACGGCGACGAACGGCGCAACCAGATAGGCATCGGTGGCGCCGAAGTACTGGCCGTCGGGGTCCATGACAGCGAACTGGCCGTGGAGGATGTGGAGGGCGCTGAGCCCGAGAGTAGCCTCGCTCGCATCGAGCGGCGTGTGCAGACCGAGCACGAGGCGGACAGCGAACCCGAGCACCATGGTGCCGAGCACGCCGAGCGTGGTGCTCGGGCCGTGCCCGCGCGAAATGGAGGACCGGCTGGTGCGGACCAGCGCCGTGCCTACCCGGCGGTCTGGCGGACGGCCCGGGTGGGCGCGTCCCGTTCCTGCTCCACCTGCCAGCGTCCCCGCATCTCGAGCATGCCGACGTGGCCGCCCATGTTGTTGATGTGGAAGGTCGCTGCGGGGGCGGCGAAGTCGTAGATGTCGCTGCCGGTGACGTCGTGCACGGACACCTGGACGATGTACCCGCCGGCAAGCAGCGGGAGCGAGTCGATCGTGTATCGCACCGAGACCATCTCTCCGGGCGAATGGCTCGACACGGTGACGTGGTCGATGAAGGTGTTGGTGCCGGACAGCAGCAGACCGTCCGCGCGGCGGATGGCCATGCCGCACACAAAGTCGCCCACATCGCGGTGCACGAGCAGCTGCATGTCGAGGGTCATCTGACTTCCGGTGTCGAACCGACGGGCGGTCTGTTCGCTTGCGTCGAGCAGGCTTACCGACATGAATTCGACCGCCTGCGATCCCCATTGACTCGGATCGCCACGAGACAGATCGGAGGGCAGGTCTCGCTCGGCCGCGAGCGCGTGGTCGGCGACCATCCGGTGGTAGGCGTTGGTGACCTCAGCGGCCGGACCGTCACCGATGATCTCGCCCCGGTTGAGAAGGATCACCCGGTCGCAGTACTCCTCGAGAGAGTTGAGATCGTGACTCACCAGCACGATCGTCTTTCCCTCACGCTTGTACCGGCTGAACGTGTCGAAACACTTCTCCTGGAAGCTCGCATCGCCGACGGCGAGCACCTCGTCCATGACCAGAAGGTCGGTCTGCGCAAGGATGGCGACGCTGAAGGCGAGTCGCACCTGCATCCCTGACGAGAAGTTCTTCAGCTTCTGTTCCGCAAACTCCTCCAGCTCGGCGAAGGCGAAAACCTCGTCAACCTTGTGGCGCAGCTGGGCGCGGGTAAGACCGAGCATCGCGCCGCCGAGAAAGATGTTCTCGCGAGCGGTGAGCTCCGGGTTGAATCCGACGCCGAGCTCCAGGAATGCCGAGAACTCGCCGTTGACGCGCGCGTACCCGCCGTCGGCCTTGTAGATGCGGCAGAGAATCTTGAGCAGCGTGCTCTTGCCGCACCCGTTGGGACCGGTGATACCGAGGAACTGACCTTCAGGGATGTCGAATGAGACGTCTCGAAGCGCGATGAGATCGCGGTATCGTGACGAGCTGCGCCAATGCGTCGCCCGATATTTAAGAGTGCTGCTCTTGTCGAGCGGGAGGCGGAATCGCTTGCGGAGGTGGGAAACCTCAACGACTGCGCTCACAGCGACTCCGCGAACTTCGGCGTGAGCCTGTTGAAGACGACGAAGCCAAGGATGAAGACGGCGATGGTGATCGCAATCGGTATGTACGCGAGTGGTCCGATGAGCGATGCCATTGAAGGGATCTTGTCCGGCTCGACGAGCACGTGCCGGAGGTCGGTGATGATCTGCGCGACCGGGTTCAGGCCGGCGAAATCCGCGAGCTTCTTGGAATGCGTGTAGATGATCTCGAAGGGGAAAACAACTGCTGATCCGTAGAAGAGCACGAGCGACAGGATTTCCCAGATGTGCCCGAGATCTCTGAAAAACACGAACAGCGACGAGAGCAGCATCGAGAGCCCAAGCACCAGAACGATCAGCTCGAGGTAGTACAGAGGTGCAAGCAGGCTGAGCCACGTCAGGTCGAGATGCCCCAGCGCGAAGGTGATGATCACCACGAGCACGGTGTTGATCGCCAATGTCAGCAATGCGCTGGTGGTGGATGCGACGACGAGGATCCAGCGGGGGAAGTACGCTTTGCGGATGAGGTCGCCGTTGCCTGCCACCGCATTCATCGCGGTCGAGGTCGCCTCGGTGAAGAACGTCCAGGCCACAATTGCCACAAGCAGTTGAACTGGAAAATCAAACGCACCCACCCCGGCCCGGAGAAGGATGCTGAACACCAGGTACATGATCCCGAAGAGCATCAGCGGCTTCACCAGCGACCACACGTAGCCCAGCGCCGAGCCCGTGTATTTCAGCTTGAAGCTGGTGATCGAGAGCTCGCGGACGAGGTTGAGATTCCTCTGAAAGATGCTTCTGGGGCGCTGGATCGCGTCGATGGTGCCGCTCCCCTGCGCGACGACGCTCATGTCGGAGTCTCCAATACGAATCGCGAGTGGCTGGCCTCCCGCCCGAGTTCGAGCATACTAAGCGGCGGCGTATCGCGCGCGCCCCGCATACCATCTGCGTTCGATGCACCCTGAGATGGGCGGGGCGACCCCGCCCGATTCCGCCCTGTGACGGCTCCTCGCGATGAGGGCGACCGGCTCGCCGAGGAGCTGCTAGCGGCACGGCGTCATATCACCGAGCTGGAGGCCGAGCTCCAGTCGCTGAGGGCGGAGCTTGCCGAGGCCACCGGCAGCGCATCAGCGCGGATCGCCGTGTCGCTGGTCCGCAAGGCGAGGCGCGTGGTGCCCCCGGAGTCGCGCCGGCAACAGACGCTGCACAGGGCGGCGTCCAGGACGCTGACGCTTGTCGACAAAGGTCCTTCCGCGCTGGCCGGGCTCATCCGTCGCGACCGCGAGCTTCGCCGGGCGATTGGTGTGGCGGACACGGCGGCTGCCCGTCGCCGCCAGTACCGCCGCTGGCTCGCACTGCACACGCCGAGACCGGCGGAGCTCGCGACCATGCGTCGCATCTCCGAAGCAGACGACGGCGCACGCGTGGTCAGCCTCATCATGCCGGTGCACAACCCCGAGCGGTCGTGGCTCGAGGCAGCGATCGCGTCGGTGCTCGAGCAGGCGTACCCACATCTCGAACTCTGCATCGCCGACGACGCGAGTACGCAGCCGCACGTTCGATCCGTGCTCGACGCCGCCACCGCGGATCCTCGCGTCCGCGTTGTGTATCGCGACAAACAGGGTGGCATCGCCGCTGCATCGAACTCAGCGCTCGCGCTTGCGACCGGAGAGTTCGTCGGCTTCATCGACAACGATGACGTCCTCCGGCCGCACGCGCTCTACTCGATGGCCGCGTATCTCCGCGAGCACCCCGACGCAGACCTCGTGTACTCCGATGAGGACAAGCTGCTGCCTGAAGGCGGTCTCGGCGCACCGACGTTCAAACCCGATTTCTCACCGGACCGGTTGCTCGCCGAGAACTACATCAACCACTTAACGCTGGTGCGCCGGTCGCTGGCCAGCGAAGTTGGGGGGTTCCGCGAAGGATTCGACGGCAGTCAGGATCACGATCTGATGCTTCGCGTTGCTGAACGCGCGACGCACGTTGGCCACGTGCCCGATGTGCTCTATGCATGGCGGATGGTGCCCGGTTCCACCGCCGTATCCGCAGGATTCAAACCCCTGGCACAGGACGCGGGACGTCGCGCGGTTGCTGATGCCCTGGAACGACGTGGGCTCGAGGGGCACGTCGATCTCGGTCCCAGCCCCGGTCTCTACATCCCGCGCTATGCAATCCAGGGCGAGCCGACGGTCGACGTCATCGTTGTTGCTCGAGCCGATGGTGTCGATGCCACGGACTGTGTTGCGAGCATCGAACGGCATTCAACATACCGCCACCGCACAGTTACCTTGGTGATCACCGGAGACAACACTCCCGCTGCCATCAACAGCGCGGTGCGTTCGTTGAGTGGTGAGCACATCGTTCTGCTCGACGCGTCAAGCCGCGTCATCAGTGCCGGCTGGATCGAGACCATGCTCGAGCTGAGCCAGCGGTCGGACATCGGCGCGGTGGGTATCAGGCTGCGCTACCCGGACGGAACCGTTGCACACGAGGGGATCATCTGTGGACGTCTGGGCCTCGCGAGCAGCGTCGATCAGCACCTGCGTGTCATCAAGGAGATGAGCGCCGTGTCGGGCGCGTGTCTGATGACCAGACGCGAGGTGTTCGATGCGGCGAATGGTCTCGACGAAACATTCCAGCACGCTCTCTGGGACGTCGACTACTGCATGCGAATCCGCGCGATGGATAACCGTGTGCTGTGCACACCGCTCGCAGAGTTGACCTGGGGCGAGGCCGCTCGGTCGGATGGCCTTAACATTGCGCGAGGGGACGCACGAGCATTCGCGGAGCGATGGGGAGGCATCGACGAGGTCGAGGAGCCGTACCTCAACGTCAACGTGCTCTGGCCCGCGCCGCTGAGTCTTCGGCTCGACTGACTCGCGAGTCATGCGGATGTTGCAAGCATCCGTGGATTTCGCTGAATCCCAGGTTACACTCCCGTGTCGATGAGTCGGTTCTCGGGATGGAGGCGTGGCGTGAAGGCTGGACGTTGGAATTGGATCGTCTGTTTGACTGCGGCCGCAATGCTTCCGGCGTTTGCATCCACGAACGTTTCGGCCTCAAGTCCTGCGCCCACCCCGTCCGCCTCGAAGCACGTGGCGTTAACGCATGAGACGCCGTTTCTTCCTCTGACTGCGAAACAACATGCGGCCGCGTTTTCGCGGACGCTCAAGAGTGGTGGTGGCGCGTTCATCACCAAGCGCGGGAACGGAACTGCTTCGAATCCAGGAACTGTCGCCGCCGCGAGCGCAGCTCAATCCTCGACTCCGCGCTCGAAGGTCGCTGGAGCACCACTCGTCGCATCGACCCCTCCTGATGAGTTGGCAGGGTTCGCGGGAACTGCGCAGGCGAGCACGATTCACGCCTTCGGAACCGATCAGGAGGTGACGCCGCCCAACGAGGACGTTGCAGCCGGCCCCGGCGACGTGGTTGAGGTGGTGAACTCCACCGTTGAGGTCTTCAGTCGAGCGGGAGCGCCACTTCCCGGTGGATTTGCCGATCTCAACAGCTTCATGGAGGTCACCGACGGATACCACAGCAGCGATCCCCGGGTGATCTACGACGCAAGCGGCGGACGGTTCTGGTTGACGATCACCGAGGTGCCGGACGACTACCAGTCGCCGAACAATTGCCCCGAAGCGCAGCCGATTCTCGTCGCGGTGTCCGGCTCTTCGAACCCTCTACCGCTTGACGACTGGACGGTGTACGCGCTCCCATTGGCGACGCCCGAACAGACTGGGTTTGCGGCCACTGAGTTTGGCGATCAGCCGGGTTTGGGAATCTCGTCGAACACCGTGACCGTCTCCTTCGACGACTACGCGTGCGACAACTTGTTCACCGGTAGCGAGATCGATATTCTCCAGAAGACCGACTACGAGAACAATACGCATGGATCTGGGTTCTCGCTCTACTACTTCTATGACGGCCCCTTCGCGCCGCAACCGGTGCAGGCGATCGGGTCGATGTCGGTGGCGTACATCGTCAGCAACCAATCCGACTGTCTTGGAAACGGCTGCGGCAGTGGCTCGCCGGATGCCCTCGTGCAGGCGTTTACCGGAACCCCGGAAGACTCCAACGTCGTGAATCAAACGCCTGTCTATGTCACGATGACAGCAACCGCGGTGAACGACAGCACTGGGTTCCTACCTCCGGCCGATCAGCAGTCTCCCTCAGATGACCCGCAGCTACAGACCAACGATGACCGGTTCCTCAATGCTGTGTGGGAGAACGGAGAGATCTGGACGGCGGACGGGACCAGTTGCGAGCCCTCGGGTGACACGGTGCAGCGAGATTGTCTGAACTATCTGGAGATAGCGGCCAACAGCACCGGCAGCGTGACTCTGACCCCCACGAATCAGCTCAACAATATCGGCATCAACGGGGTCGACCTCTTCTACCCGGCCGTGAGCGTCGATTCCGCAGGCGACATGATCACGGTCTTTGACGAGTCGTCGACCACCCTGAATCCCAGCATCATGGACGCCTCGATCCCGTCGAGTGGCTCGACGTTGAGCACGTTCCAGCTGCTGCACAACAGCTCCACGTACTACAACGGGAACGATCTCTTCGCCGGTGCCTGCGACCCCGTTGAGGGGTGCCGCTGGGGAGACTACTCCGGCGCGGCCCAGGATCCGGCCAACCCGAAGGACGTCTGGGTCGTGTCCGGGTCGGAGGATGGCACCGCCGAGGGACTCTGCACCACCAACGGGTGCTGGAACACACGCATCTACGACGTGACGGTGTCGCCACCGACGATAACCTCGCTGAATCCGTCATTTGGGGCGGTTGCCGGTGGCCAGACGGTCACGGTCAGCGGTACCGATTTTGGAACTGATACGACATCTGGGGTCACGTTCGGCGGTGCGACCATCGCGATCAGCGCGTTGACGCCGACTTCCTTCACCCTTGTCACCCCGCCAAGCGGCGGCGTGATCACCTCCACGGCGCAGGTCCAGGCCACCGACAGCGTCGGAGCGAGCACCGAGACCGCGGCGTCGTTGTTCACCTATGTCGGGCTGTCGAATTACACGCCCGTCACACCATTCCGCATTCTCGACACTCGCCCCGGGGGGCTCGGCGCGGGCGCTGTTCGCTCTCTCCAGGTCACCGGTGTCGGTACCAACCCGATTCCAGATGACGCGACAGCCGTTGTCGTCAATGTCACCGCCGTCGCGGGCACAGCCTCGAGCCTCCTCACCGTGTACCCATACGGGGCGCCGAGACCCAACGCGTCGAATCTGAACTTTCCGCCAGGTGTCGTGTACTCCAACCTGGTCACGGTCACCGTCGGTGCCAGCGCCGGCGGCCATGGCTCGATCAACATCTACAACGCGCTGGGAAGCGTCAATGTCATCGTCGACGCCGAGGGGTACTTCACCCAGGCACCATCGAGCCAGTTCCAGGGCCTGTTCCATCCGATCACACCCTTCCGAGTCTGCGACACGCGTAAGCCGGCCACGTGCGATGGCCATTCGGCTGTGGGTTCGGCGAAGTCGATCGTGGTCACGGTCGCGAGCGCAGGCGGCATTCCAAATGACAGCACGGCCGAGGCAGCGGTTGTGAATCTGACCGGCGTGGCAGGAACCGCGTCGACCTACCTCAGCCTGTTCCCCACCAACTCGAACGGCACCTGCACACCAACAGGAACCTCCACCATCAACCTTCTGCCAGGTGCGGTTCGGGCGGACCGCGTCATGGTCAAACTCGGCCCGACGAGCACCGGCGGGTCCGACGATGCCATCTGTGTTTACAACGCTGCGGGGTCGATCAATGTGCTGGTCGACGCCAACGGATGGTTTGGCAGCGCCACGGCGACAGCGACGCCGGCCGGATATCAGTACCAGGCACTCGCCCCCACCAGGATCTGCGACACGAGGCAAGCGTCCCCATCGTGCGCAAGCGGGCTCATCGGCGGTAACTCGCATCGCCTGATCACGGTCGCGGGCCACGACGGTGTACCGGACGTCGGTGTCACCACGCCGGTGGTGGCGATGATCGCCAACCTGACCGCGGTTGCTCCCTCGCTGCGAACGTATCTGACCGTCTACCCCAGCCAACTCACCCAGCCGCCGAACGTCTCGGACCTGAACGCAGAGGCGGGTATGGTCCTCCCCAACCTGGCTGTGGTGGCCCTTGATCCGACCAATGGCGATGTCTCCCTCTACAACGGCGCGGGCAACGTCAACGCGATCCTCGACCTCGAGGGCTGGTTCCAGTAGTCGAAACCATCCGAACGAGCGGCCCGAGCCGGGTCAGCCGATCACGCGTGTGTCGCGTCGTGGTCGGCGCCGGCCGGGTCGCGGCACCGCTCGTCTTGTATAACAGTGCCGGCAGCGTCAACGCGATCATCGATATCGAGGGTTGGTTTCAGTAGCTGTGGCATGGATGACAGTGCTCCCCGAGATGGAAGGGGTGCTCAACACAATGGCCTCGCGTCCATTCGCGGAGCGTCTTGGCTCGATCGACGGCGTCATGGTCAAGACCTTCAAGAAGTGGACGGACCAGCGCGGGTACTTCATCGAGCAGCTGAAGCGCGGTGATCTTGACGACCAGGGCAGGCCCTTTCTGCCCGACCAGCAGTTCGCCCAGATGTCCCGAAGCCTCGCCTATGCGCGTGGCGGCAATCCACCTGAGCTGATCAAGGCATTCCACTGGCACAAGCGCCAGTGGGATTACTGGGACATCGTCCAGGGCGACGCACGGGTCGTCCTCGTGGATCTTCGGCACGATTCCCCGACTGCGGGGCACGTCCAGACCCTGATGCTCGGCGAGAACGCGCCGCGCATGGTGGCCATCCCGCCACTGGTGGCGCACGGCTACCAGTGCCTGTCCCTGCGCGACGTCATCCTCAATTACTACGTCACCGAGCCATACAGCTCCGATGATCCAGACGAGGGGCGGATCGCGTGGGACGATCCTCGCATCGGCTTCGACTGGACGATCGAGAACATCTGACGTGCGTCTCCTGGTCACCGGTGGCGCCGGTTTCATCGGCAGTGAGTTCGTCCGGATGACGCTCCGCGACCATCCCGGCGACTCCGTCGTCGTGCTCGACAAGCTCACCTACGCCGGCAACGAGCGCAATCTCGACAGCGTTCGCGCAGACCCGCGTTTTCGTTTTGTTCATGGCGATATCTGCGACGCTGCGACCGTGCGCGAGCTCGCCTCCGGGGTGGATGTCATCGTCAACTTCGCCGCGGAATCGCACGTGGATCGGTCGCTTGAAGCGCCGGGACAGTTCATCCTCACCGACGTGTACGGGACCTTCGTGCTCATGGATGCCGCGCGTGAACATGAGCACGAGCGATTCCTGCAGGTGAGCACCGACGAGGTGTACGGCGA
>PKYW01000104.1:54062-91227 GCA_003132805.1 Candidatus Dormiibacterota bacterium
TACGGTCCGTATCAGTACCCCGAGAAGATCATTCCGCTCTTCATCACCAACGCGATCGACGACCGGCCCTTGCCCATCTACGGCGATGGCGGCGCGGTTCGGGACTATCTCTATGTCGAGGACCACGCCCGCGGCATCGATTGCGCACTCCGGAGCGGCGCCACGGGAATGGACTACAACATCGGTGCCGGTGGTGAGACCGACGGGATCACCGTCGCCGACACCGTGCTGCGGCTGCTCGGTAAGCCGAGCTCCCTGAAGCAGTTCGTTCGCGACCGTCTCGGTCACGACCGCCGGTACGCGCTGGATTCCACGCGTCTCTCCGGCCTCGGATGGGCCCCGACGGTCACCTTCGAGTCGGGAATGGAGCGGACAGTCGCCTGGTTCCTCGAGCACCAGGATTGGTGGCGACCGCTCAAGTCCGGCGAGTTCTGGGAGTTCTACCAGCGCAATTACAAGCCGGTGCAGGTCGGCTGACTCCCGTAAGAGGGGTGGTGTCGATGCGCTATCATCGAGAGGCGAAAGAGGTCAAACGCGCCAACACCGCGTTGGTGCTGGCCCCAACGGATGGACGCAGGTGCCTGACACGGCTCAGAAGAAGCGCGCGGTTCTCACCACCGGCCGAGGTTCCGTCGAGTCCTTGCGAACCGTAGTCGTGATGCCCGCGTACAACGCGGCCAAGACACTCGAGACCACGCTCGCGGGGATTCCTCCCGGCGTGGTCGACACGATCATCCTGGTCGACGACGGCAGTCGTGATGGGACTGCGGCCCTGGCGGTGTCCCTCGACCTCGTGGTGATCTCGCATCCGCACAACGCGGGCTACGGGGCCAACCAGAAGACCTGCTACATCGAGGCACTGCGCGACGGCGCGGACGTCATCGTCATGCTCCATCCCGACGGCCAGTACGATCCCGCCATCCTGGACGACATGGTGGAGGTGATCCGCCGCGGCGAGGCCGACGTCGTGCTCGGCTCACGCTTTCTCAGCGCCGGCGGTGCAAGGGCGGGCGGCATGCCGTGGTGGAAGCGCATTGCCAACCGCTTCCTCACCGGGTACGAGAATCGCGTGCTCGGTCTTGGGCTCACCGAGTATCACACCGGCTATCGCGCGTACAGCCGCAAGTTCCTCACCACCGTGCCCTTCCTGCGCAACTCCAACGATTTCGTCTTCGACACGCAGATCCTCACGCAGGCCGCGTCGTTCAAGTTCAAGGTTGCCGAGGTCCCGGTGACGACCAAGTACTTCGACGACGCCTCGTCGGTGAACTTCCGGGTCTCGCTGATCTACGGTCTCAAGACGGTGTGGACGGTGAACCGCTACATCCTGCATCGCATGGGGCTCCGCTCACGTCGCTACTCGCGCTGATCACTGCGCGATCGCGATATCGGCGGTCCGCCCGGAGCGCGCGCCGGCCTCGACCAACGCGAGGGCGAGACCCGCGAGGATCAGCACTCCACCGATCACGGTGGCGACAGACGGGACGGCCGCAAGGATGAGCAAGGCAAGCACGGCGGCGAGTGGCGGCTCGCCGAGGAATGAAACGGACACGAGCAGGACCGGCACGTGGCGAAGCGCCCAGTTGTACACGGTGTGGCCGCCGATCGTGCAGATGACTGCGAGTCCAAGACATGCAAAGGCGACACGTGGTGCTGGGAAGTGCGCGACGCCTGCGGCAACAGCGGTCAGCGCCGCAATGACGGACACCACCGCATAGACGATCGCCGAGTACCCGGCGACGCCGAGGTTTGAGCGCACGCTGCGGCCGATGAGCAGATACCCCGCAAGACAGAGACCACCCGCGATGGCCAGAAGATCACCACCGAACGCGCTGCTGTCAACGCGGAAGTCGCCGGCGCAGGTGACGATCATGCCGACGATCGCAAGCCCGACTCCCGCCAGCATCTGACGAGAAACCCGTTCTCCCAGAAGGCGTTTACCGAGCGGAGTCACGATGATCGGATGCAAGGACACGAGCAGGACGCTGGCCGCGACCGATGTGTACTTGAGTGAGGCCGTCCAGAGCAGGAAGTGTCCCGCCAGGAACACGCCGCTCACCACCACGAGGCCGATCTGCGCGGCCCCCTTGGGCAGCACCCCACGCCGCGCGTCGCGTATCACCCATGGGGCCAGCAGGACAGTCGCCATGCCCATGCGCAACCAGACGATGGTCGCCGCGTCATCATCCGCCGCTTTGATGAGGATTGCCGAGAAGGAAACCGCGACGGTGGCTGCGACCAGCGCCCACCCTGGCGAGGGAGTGCGCGAGCGCGCGACCGCTTCGCTCACTTGTGACGCTCGCGATCCCGTGCCTTCTGCAGCGCCGAGTATCCGCCGAGCACCTCACGGATCCCCCCATCCTCGATCGCCCAGGTCCGGGTGGCCACCGCATCGATCAGCGCCCGGTCGTGGGTCACCAGGACCATGGCGCCCGGGTACTTGACGAGTGCTGCTTCGAGCACTTCCTGAGCGGGGATGTCGAGGTGGTTGGTCGGCTCATCGAGGAGGAGCAGGTTCGTCTCCTCGATCGCGAGCTTGCCCATCATCAGGCGTGCCCGCTCGCCGCCGCTGAGAGCGCCGACCAGCTTGAGCGTGTCGTCGCCGCTGAACAACAACGAGCCGAGCAGGGTGCGCGCACGCTCCTCACCGACCGGGTGGGTCGCCAGGAGATCCGCCAGCACCGTGCGATCGTCCTCGCCTGCCGGGACATCGGCGGCGCCGTGCTCGATGGATTGCCCGAGGTCCTGCCGGTACAACCTGCGGACGCTGCGAGGACCGAGCGTCAGCGTTCCGTCCAGCGGAGGGAGGTCGCCCGCGAGCGTGTGCAGCAGGGTCGACTTGCCGCTCCCGTTCGGCCCGATCACCGCGATGCGCTCCCCGGGCACGATCGTCAGCGGCGGCACCATGAGCAGGGGTTCGTCGCGCCCGATGATCAACCCGACTCCCTTGAGGGTCACCCGCGACGCGGGTGCGCTGGCGAAGCGTAGGCGGGGCTTCCGGTCGACCGTCGGCGGCGTCACCCGCTCGAGACGGTTGAGTCGCGTCTGCCGGCCCCGCGCCTCCCGCGCACGCTGGCCCGCCTTGTACTTGCGGATGAACTCTTCCTGGTGGTCGATGTACGCCTTCTGCGCCGCAAACTCGCGGCGACGTCGCTCGCGCCGCTCGACTCGCAACTTCGTGTACTGCGTGTAGTTGCCCGGGTACTCCTCGATGGTCCCGCCCGCGACCTCGATCACCTGCGTGCACACGTTGTCGAGGAANNGGCTCGTCGATGAGCAGGAGGTCGGCGTCCTGCACGAGCAGCTTGGCGAGCTCGAGGCGACGCTTCTGTCCGCCGCTCAACTGCGATGGATGGTGTTGCTGTGTCTCGGTATCGAGGCCGAGGCCGCCGAGCGCTTCACGAGCGGTGGCCTCGAGCTCGTAACCGCCCTGGTCGATGTAGCGATGCTGGACATCGCCATAGCGGAGCAACAGCTTCTCGGCGTCCGGGCGCGCGCCGTCGGCGAGCAGCGGTTCGAGCGTCGTCATCTCGTGGTGCATCGCGGCGAGGTCCGCGCGTGATGCCATCACCTCATCGAGGATGGTCTCGGCGACCGGTTCGGGAGCGTCCTGAGGGAGGTAGCCGATCCGGAGCCCGCGCTGCCACTCCACCTCGCCCTGGGTGGGTTCGAGCATGCGGTTGATCAGCGTCAGCAGCGTCGTCTTCCCTGCGCCGTTGGCGCCGACGACGGCGATGCGCTGGCGTGTCTCGATGCGGAACGTGACGCCTTCGAGGATGGTCTCGGCACCGAAGGCGACACCCACGTCGCGCAGAGAAACCAGGGACAAGCGGCTACTGCCCTGTCGCACCCTCGCGGGCGACGATGCGCCGCACGATGGCGACCGACGATGCGTACGTCGAGTCCATGCCGAAGTACGACAGTCCACGCGCGCCGAGCGTGCGAGCCTGCGTGTATGGGGTGTCGGAGGCGTAGTGGATGACCCCGAAATCGATCGGCAGCTTTGAGAAGTTGACCGGCTCACCGGTTGGATAGCGGGCGGGTTGGGTCATCTCGTACACGGCGTTGCAGTATGGACCAGCCTCCATCTCGACCACGGTGAACGCCTCGCGGTAGTAGAAGTCGAGGTAGCCGCGGTTCTGCAGGAACGTCCCCTTCACGCTCACCGCCCGCTGGTTGTCGAGACCGCTGCCGAAGCGCAGGTACGGGGCGATATCGGACACCGAGAACGCGTTGTCGAGCCAGTACGTCGAGCGGCTGTGCTCGTCGTGAACGACGCCACTGATCATCACGTCGCCCACGTCGGCGTTCAGGGTCGCGGCCTTGCCGAGGATGTACACGCCGCGAAGGTCGACGGTCTCGGCGACCTCGCGCAGGATGTTGTACGCGGCGAGGCCGAGCGGGTAGTCGATGTTCACGATGACTGCGCGGCTCGCTGCAAGCGCGACTGGGTCGATCGGCAGCACCCGCTCGTCGCAACGCTCGGTGTTGACGCGGTCAAGCGGGATCACCTGCGCGGCGACGTCGAGCGCGGTCCGGCTGGTGACGTTCAACGAGCCGGCTTCGCGCTCCTCGCGGCGGAGCGCAGCTCGTTCCGAGTCGGGCAGCAGGCGGAGCCGCTCCCGCGCCGCGTAGTACAGGAAGTTGTTCCAGTTTCCCTGCGCGCTGCCGTCGCGGAAGCGCTGGAGCTCATCGCGAAGCTCGCCCCCGCCGTCGCGATCGACCGCCGCGGCGAGGTCGTCGGCGTGGCGCGGCGCGACGCCCGTGAGCAGGTTGGCAATCGCGTGCGAGTTGCTGCTCACGAAGTACACGGGCCGGTCGAGCAAGGATTCAGAGCGCATCAACCCGGTCACCTGCTGCCACCAGCGGCGGGTGACGCGCGCGTAGCCGACCTGGGTGCCGCCGAGCATGCGCACCCGCAGCGCCATGCCGTGCCCCGCGACCTCCGCGAGCCGGCCACCGAATGCCACACCCCAGATCTCGTACAGCTGCAGCCAGTCGTCCTCGCGGCCGCCACAGGCAGTGGCAATCTCCCCGGGAGTCACGCCCTCGATACGTTCGATGCCCGAACCGGTGAGCGCGACTTTGAGCTTGTTCAGCTCGATCTGGAGCGCCACCATCGTGGGGATGAGGTCGTCGACGTCCGATGCGCTCGCGATCAGGACGGCCAGGGTGCCATCGCCGTCGTCGTACCAGCGCCGCCGGCGCCCGGGGGCGCTGACCTCGGTCCATTCGCTGAAGGGACGGAATCCGCGCTGGGCGAAGACCTCGGCCGACTGACCCATCACCACCAGACGGGCCCGGAAGATCGCGTCCGGGAGCCGCCTGACCGCGTACAGCAGGGCGCCGAGGTCGAGTTCCATGGACCCGGCAAGTGGATGCAGGCTCGATCCCATCGCCTTGTGCGAGTGCTCGAACACCCGCAGCTGGGTCTCGCCACTGCTGCGCAGGATGGTCGTATAGGTGCGGTGGTACACCTCGACCGCGTCGACGAGCGCGGTCTCCTCAGCCGCGGGCTCGGTCGCTGACAGGCCCGAGAGGGGATCCTGCGAGACGGGCCCGTGTCCCAGTTCGTGCAACACCATCGGACCCATTGTCGCCGCTCGCCGTACAGCGGAGACATCGGGCTGGCTATCCTGCCACCGCTGTGGGACGAGTTGCCGTTACCGGGTCGGTCGCCTTCGACACGATCATGGAGTTCGGGGGGCGCTTCGGCGACCACATCCTCCCCGACAAGACCAACGAGCTCAATGTTGCGTTTCTCGTGGACCGGCTCGAGAAGCGCCGGGGCGGCACCGCCACGAATATCTGCTTCTCGATGGCCCTGCTCGGCGAGCAGCCCATGCTCTGCGCCGCCGTGGGCGGGGGCGATTTCGTCGAGTACGCTGCAGCCCTGGAGTTCGAGGGTGTCGACATGTCCGCTGTGCTCACCTGCGACGACGTCAGCACGGCGACGGGGTTCATCACGACCGACCTCGACGGCAACCAGATCACCGCGTTCTACCCGGGTGCGATGGCGAAAGCGGCCGGTGTCGACCTGAGCGTCCTCACCGACATCTCGGAGGTGATCGTCGGCGCCGATGACTCCGCGGCGATGGCCCTGCACGTCGAGCAGGCGGGAGCGCTCGGCGCCCGGCTGATCTTCGTACCGGCGCAGCAGATCCCGGCGATGCGCGATGACGACCTGCGGCGCGGACTCGAACAGGCGTGGCTCGTTGGCGGTAACGACTACGAGTTCGAAATGATCCGCGAGCGAACCGGTCTGTCGATCGGCTCACTCAGCGCGGCGCGCATGGTCGCGGTCACACGCGGGGCTGCCGGTAGCGAACTTCACAGCCCGCAAGGCGTCACGGTGATTCCGGTGGCACCTGTGAGCGAGGTGGTCGATCCAACCGGCGCGGGGGACGCCTATATCGCGGGCCTGGTCACGGGTTTCCGGGCCGGCGCGTCGCCCGACGTTGCGGGGCGGATGGGGTCGCTCGCGGCAGCGTATGTCGTCGAACAGCACGGGCCGCAACGGCATCGCTTCGACGTGCAGGGGTTCCGCGATCGGTACGCCGCTGCGTTCGGCACCAGCCTGAACCTCCCGTCCAAAACCGCGGCGTAGAGTGATCGGCATGGAAGAAGCGGTCATCGTCAGCGCTGTGCGAACGCCGGTCGGCACCTTTGGAGGCGCCTTCACGGAGGTCCCGGCGACCAGACTCGGATCGATCGCGGTTGAAGAGGCGCTCCGGCGTGCGGGGATTGATTCTGTCGACGAGGTGCTGATGGGGAATGTCCTCCAGGCCGGCCTCGGGCAGAACACCGCGCGCCAATCAGCGATCGGCGCCGGGCTCGCCGAGAGCGTTCCGTCGACCACCATCAACAAGGTCTGCGGCAGCGGACTCAAAACAGTGGCGCTCGCCGCGCAGGCGATCCGTGCCGGTGACGCGGAATGCCTTGTGGCGGGCGGCATGGAGAACATGTCGCGTGCGCCATACCTGATGGAGAACGGGCGCTACGGCTACCGCCTGGGTAACGGTCAACTGGTCGATGAGATGATCCGCGACGGCCTCTGGTGCGCCTTCGACGACTGTCACATGGGCAGCACCGCCGAGAACATTGCTCGCGAGTACGAGGTCAGTCGCGAGGACCAGGACTCATTCGCGGCGGGCTCGCAGCAGAAGGCCGAAGCGGCCATCAAGTCCGGACGGTTCAAGGACGAGATTGTTCCCGTCCCGGTGCAGCGAAAGAAGGAAACGGTGCTCGTCGACACCGATGAGCATCCCCGTCCGGGCACGACCGCCGAGACACTGGCCGCGTTGCGCGCCGCCTTCGCCAAGGACGGAACAGTCACAGCCGGAAACGCCAGCGGCATCAACGACGGCGCCGCCGCTGTCATTGTGATGAGCGCATCCCGTGCCAAGGCGGAGAATCGCGTCCCCCTGGCAAGGATTCGCGGCTACTCGAGTGCCGGCGTCGCTCCACGAATCATGGGTATGGGACCAGTCCCCGCAGTTCGATCCGCTCTGCAGAAAGCCGGTGTGGAACTGCGCGACATCGACCTCTTCGAGCTCAACGAAGCGTTCGCCGCGCAGGCGGTCGCCGTCGGCCGCGAGCTCGCTGTTCCGGAAGATCGCCTCAACGTCAACGGTGGCGCGATTGCCATCGGCCATCCCATCGGCGCCAGCGGCACGCGCATCGTCGTGACACTGCTCTACGAGATGCAGAAGCGCGACGCGCACCTCGGAGTCGCCGCACTCTGCATCGGCGGCGGACAGGGCATCGCAATGGTGCTGGAGCGCGTCTAGCCTCCACCTCCGCCGTTGCATGCGGCCGCCGAAGCGCATGATCGAGTCGCGATGGAAGGAGACCATCCCCGACGTACTCAGGTCACCGTTCTTGCGCTGGCCGTCGCCGTCGCCGGCACCGGGCTTGCCGGGTATCTGATATCGCGTCCGGCGTCCGTGCCGCACGCTCCGAGCCCGCCGCTGCAATCGATCACGCCGCAGCCTGCGCCGACACCTTCAGCACAACCAAGTGCCGACGGATTCACCGTTGCTGATGACGCCGCCACTGGTCAGATCGTTGTCTACGGTGGAAGTGCTGGCACCGGTGGCGATACCTGGCTTTGGAATGGATCTGGTTGGACGCTTGCGGCGCCCGCGGAGCAGCCACCGGCACTCTACGGCGCCAGCGCTGTCTACGATCCCGTGAGTCGGTTGGTTATGCTCGCGGGGGGAGGATCGTTTGAGGCGGCTGGCAACGACGGGACGTGGAGCTGGGACGGTGAGACATGGCACGAGTTGGATGCCGACATCAGCCGGGCGCCGGTCGCCGGCGGGACGTTGGGATGGGATCCGGCGCTTCAGCAGATGGTTCTGGTCACACCTGCATCAGCGGGAGACAATTCGAGCAGCCAGACCTGGCTGTGGGCCGGCAATCATTGGATACCCAAGGGCGGGCACGCACCGTTTCCGGCCAATGCACTCCAGATTGCTTTCGACCCGTCATCAGACGAACTGGTGGCGATGAGCTGTTGCTTGTTTTCAAGCTCATTGACCGTGGCGGGCGACGCACAGATGTGGCGCTGGGATGGTGCCGCGTGGCACTTCATCGCCGACACGAGGCTCCCACCAACAATTGGAGTGACGTTCGGCCTGGTCTGGGATGCGAGCAGCCACTCCTTGCTCTTATCCGGGCAGGCATCCAGTCCTCAGACGCCACTGACGCCAGTGCTGACGTGGAGGCTTGTGAACACTGAGTTGGTCGCGCTGCGCGCCTCAGGGGCTCCGGTCGTCTCGGGCGCCAGCTTCATCGAGACTGACAACGGCCCGCGACTCGTCGCGGCCGATTCGAGCGTCGAGGGCAGTTCCACGCCGTACCACCTCTGGGCATGGACCGGCGCAGGCTGGAAACAGTTGGGCTGACGAATGGTGATTCCCAGCGTGTCAAGTTAGAGCTTGCCAAGTTAGCCGGACGCACGTCGAAGACGCTCCCATGCGTCATTCGCAAACTCGTCGGGATCGCCACGCTGATTGACGCTGTTCTCTTTGGTATCGAATGCCAGAACCCATAGGCCTGCCGCCCATGCGGCACGGAGTTCGTCCTTTGTGAAAGAGCGACCGCGCTCACGTTGGTACGCATCGAGGAACAGTTCGCTTTCTTCAAGCGTGGCCCCATTGATCTCGCCGGTTCTTGCGAACACCGCCGCGGCAGCGCCCACGATCGTCGCCTCAGGCCGGGTCGCGGCGCTGTCCCAATCGTGCACGACCAGGGGCTTACCGTCATACCACCGAATGTTCTGAGACTCCCAGTCGACGTGTCCGACGACGAGAGGCGCGCGAAAGGCGAGAAGGATCTTACGAGTCCTGACGCCGATTTCGTTCAACCAGCGGGGCTCGGGGTCTGCGTTGAGATCTGCATCGCTGTCGTTAGCCGCAGACCAGACGCCCGGTCCGGTGTGATCCCAGGCAACCCACCCCGGCGGTGGATCGAGGCGCCGCTCGAAGTGGAGCACCGCGCATCGATCCATGAGCAGCCACAACAACGCTGCGAACCGGATCGGCGAGTCTCCACCACGCTCGAGCTGCACTCCCCCGGGGACGTAGTCCTCGGCGGTCGCGGTGTCGGCACCAAGTGGCGCTGGACCGGCGAGCGGCTTGGGGCACGGGAAACCCGAGTCCCAGAGCTGACGCTGCACGTCAACGCATCCACGGATTCGTGGCAAGTCCGGCCGTACTTTGACAACCACTTCTTGGGCATCGGCGAGTCGCAGACCAAGAACCGTGGAGAGGTGCCCGCTTTCAAAGATGACGTCAACCGGTCGCGCGCCGAGCCACTCCTCGCACCAACTCGCGAGAGCATCACCTCCGGGAAGCGATATCACCACGCGGCGCGATCTTGCGAGCCGGTTAGCTTGCTTCGACGCCGCCGAAGAGGTCGGTCTCCGGTAGCACGGCCGGCTTGTGCGACATGGCGAGCTGGAAGTGTTCGTCAGCGAATTGCTTGAGGACCTCGTCGGGCATGGTGAGCTGTGGCCAGTCCTCGGAGATCTGACTGTGGTGCGCGCGGAGCGCCTCGCGCTTGCGTCCGATGACGTTGACGGTGTCGATGGTGGTGGTCACGTCCTCATCGGCCGTGAGGAATTCCATCTCATCAGCACTTGCCTCTCCAAAAGGTGGCTCCATGCCGGCCGCTTTGGCGGCGGCGACCATGCGCTCGAACTCCGCACGTGGAAACGCGGTGTAGTACAGCTTCTCGACACGCCAGGGTTCGCCGGCGTCCTTGTACAGCGGCTTGAGACGAGCTGCCTCGACGGCGAGCAGTGTGGCCCGGTGTGTCTGGATGTGGTCGGGATGCCCGTACCCACCGTTTCCGTCATAAGTGACGACAACGTGGGGACGGAAACGGCGGATCTCGGCGACGATCCTGCCTGTCGCTTCGTCGATCGGTACCATCCAGAAAGCGTCGGGGAGAAAGTTGGTTGGCGTTCCGGCCATCCCCGAGTCGCCATAACGGAGGAATTCCACCTCGTCGACCTTGAGGATTCGGAGCGCCTCACGCAACTCGGCTTCGCGGATCTCAGCGAGGCGCGGACGCGTTGTCTCCTCGGGCATGTCCGGGGCAACGATGGTGGCCAGCTTGCCGTCCGTGCAGCACACGACGCAGGTGCGCACACCGCGATCGGCGTACGTGGCCAGCGTGCCACCCATCGTGATGGTCTCGTCGTCCTCGTGCGCGTGCACCGCCATCAGACGCAGCTGAGAATCTGCCATCACTCCTCGGCGATGGTCACCGACTTCATCACGTCGTCCTTGCGGATCGAACCCACCACGTCCATGCCTTTGACCACCTGGCCGAACAGGTTGTAGGACTTGGTGAGCTTGTGACGGTCGTCCACTGTGCAGATGAAGAACTGCGAACCGTTGGTGTTGGGACCGGAGTTGGCCATCGCGACCGCTCCCGCCTCGTACTCACCCTGGACGGGCTCGTCCTCGAAACGGTATCCGGGACCTCCGCGACCTGTCCCTTCCGGGCAACCGCCCTGGATGACGAAGTCGTCGACGATGCGATGGAAGGTGAGACCGTCGTAGAAGCCGTCGCGGGCGAGAAAGACGAAGTTGTTGACCGACTTCGGCGCGCGTGTCGGGTCGAGGGCGATGACGATGTCGCCGCGGTCGGTCGTGATGGTTGCGGTGTAGCGCCTCGCAGGATCGATGACCTGCTCAGCGGCGGTGTAATTCTTCTTGGGCATCGAGGCAGTCTACCCGGGGTGGCCGGGTAGACTGCCGGACCGCCGGCCCGGTCAGAGCGCGGAGCTCGACCCGGTGACGGCAGCGGGGGAGGCGGTCGACGAGGGGGGCGTCGACGTGGAGGGCGTCTTCGCGAATCCGCCGAAGCGAACCCGGATGTATGTGCTGAGGTTGAGGTTCATCAGCTTGCTGATACCGGCTGTCGCCGTGCTGCTCAGGGTTGTCTCCTGAGTTTTGGTGATCTTGTCCTTGGTCACCGCCTTGTTCAGGCGGGTGGTGATCTTCGCCATCACGGCACTCTCGACGGCTTGCGCTTTCGATCCATCGATCTGAGCCAGGGTCTCGCCGTTGAGCAGGTCCTTGAGAACAGTGGTGCGGCTGAGGCCGGTCTCCTTGACCGACTCCCGGAAGAGCGCCAGCGCGATGCGCCTCGCCGCGACCGCTTTGGCGCCGGCCTGGCCGGTCTTGGAGGTGCTGGGCGCGGGCGTGGCCGCAAGCGTCGAGGCGTTGCCGCCGCTGACTCCGGCTGCCAGTGCGGGGATGATCGAGACCGTGGCGATCCCGGCGACCGCGACGACCACAAATGCGGCCGCGCTGATCGCGACCCGCTTGGTGAAGAAATTCCCGAACATCCTAGTGCTCCTCTGCCTTTCGACTTGTTTTATGGTGGGCGGTGTCCTCATTCTCTCCGGCGCTGGCGCGCATTCCCTGAGCCACCGCTGAGACGTGACGGTCGCCCCCGATCCGACTGCAACACGGAGGCATCTCGTGGACGGTGTCGCTGCGCGGCCGGTTGTCGGGCTCTTCGGGGCATTCGATACCGGAGAGCTCGGCGAAGTTGCGCTGCGCCGCGTTCTCGAAGCCGAGCTTGCCCGACGTCGGCCGGACATCGCCCTTGCCGCCCTGGCTCCGTTCGGTGCTGAGCGTCCGATTCCCGGCGACGAGGGCCGGCCGGCGCATCCGCTGCTGCCGCCGTCGAGGACGTACCCCTATGTACTTGACGCGCTGATCATCACCGGCGATGTGCTGGCCGACGCCCGCAGTTGGGCCGCACGATACCCGGCCGGAGCGCCGATCGCCGATCGCGACATCGCCACCCTTGCGCTCACGGGAGTACGAGGAGGACTCGAGCCGGCACCTTCGGTCATCTGGTTCGCCGTGGCGGCTCCGGGCGGAGATACCGACTTAAGCGAGCTCGCCGGCAGGGACGTCTGGGCCCGGGACGAGATCACCCAGGAGCGGCTCGGGGGGACTGCGGTGCAATCGGGCGATCCGGTGCTCCTTGCTGGTCGCGTCTTTCCTGCCGACCTGCTGCGCCGGCGAGCCGACCTGCTTCGGCTCTGCGGTGCCGTCCCAGCCGGGCGGGGGCTGGTCGTCGAGGTCACGTCCGGCTTTTCCGGATCGCCTGCGAACGAACGTCTTGAGGACGCTCTGACAGCGGCCCTGCGAGCCGACCCAAAGCTGTCAGTGGTTGTCCTGACCATGAATCCGACCGATCAGCCCTTGTCCGGAGCCAGCTTCAACGTCCAGGGCCACGCCGCGGAGCGTGTCCATCAACTCCCGATATGGGCTGGCCTCGACGACGTCGCGGCGACGATGTCCCGCTCGGCGGCGGTCATCGCCACATCTCCTGCCGGCGCGCATCTCGCGGCGTCGCTTGGGGCATCCGTGTCGGTGGCGGACGCGACGCAGAGGCACCGCGTCGACGCGTCGATTCCTGTCATCGAGGGAGACATGACCGATGCGATCCAGGGGATGCTCGCCGGAGCCCATCCAGTCGCCATCGACAAGGCGGTCGAGACGCTCGACGCTGCGCTCACCGAGCTCGCCGAGCGGCTGCCGCGCGATGGGAGCGCGCCGCCGGACGCAATCGAGCCGGACCAGGTCGGTTCGGCGCTGGCGATCCTCCAGCAGCGCCTCGTCGACGAGCGCACCGCTCTCCAGGCAGAGCTGTCGCGTCTCCAGGCGGAGCTCGACCACCTCCGAGCGTCGCCCGAGCATCGCATCGCCCGGCCCCTCCGCGAGGGGTACCAGCGCTGGCAGAGGCGTCGCACTTGATCCGGTTCCCCGAGGTGGCCAGGCCGGACGTGACGGTGGTGATGCTCACGTACAACCGGTGGGATCTCACCAGGGAGGCGCTCCGCTTGCTCGCTGAGGTGACCGAGCCGCGCTACGAGGTGGTGATCGTCGACAACGCTTCGACCGACGGAACACTCGACGAGCTCGAGCATGTCACTGGCGCCACCATCCTGCGCAACCCGAGCAATCTCGGTTTCGGCCCCGCCAACAATCAGGGCGCCGCCCTGGCGCGCGGCAGGTACCTCCTGCTGCTCAACAGCGACGCCTGGGTCCGGCCCGGGTGGCTCGAGCCTTTGATCGAAGTTGCGGACGGCCGCGGCGTCGCTGCGGTGGCTCCGAAGCTGCTCTACCCGGATGGGAGACTCCAGGAGGCCGGGTCGATCCTCTGGCGGGATGGGAGGGTCAGGCAGTACGGCGACGGCGACCTTGCCAACCGCCCCGAGTACAACTTCCGGCGAACCGTTGACTACTCCTCCGCGGCATGCTTGCTCGTTCGCCGCGCCGCATTCAACGCTGTCGGTGGCTTCGATCCCCGTTTCGCGCCGGTCTACTACGAGGATGTCGACCTGTGTTTGGCGCTCGCGGCGGGACCTGGGCGGGTCGTCTACCAGCCCCGGTCGGTTGTCGAGCACGTACGCGGCGCCTCGAGTACGGGCGGGGTGCAGAGCTCGAGGATCGAACGCAACCGGCGGCTGCTCCGAGCTCGATGGCGGTCGGTCCTCGACCGGCGGCCGCCCGAGAGCTGGCGTGTCGAGCCGAGCGCGATGACGGGAGGTCGAGACGCGATCACGTGCGAGCGGATTCTCATCCTGACCGGTCCGCGTCCCGATGCCGGGGGAACGCCGGAGCAACGGCGGCTGCACGCGCTCGTCGGGGCTGCGGCCCAGCGCTGGCCGCGAGCGCGATTCACCGTCGCGTCGCTCGACGGTGAGCCGGTCACGAGGCCGGATGACCTCAGTGACACCGGCATCGAGGCGGTGACCAGTGCCACATCGTGGGAGGAGTGGCTGGCCGGCCGTCGCTACCACTACGGGATCGTGGCGACGGCCGATACGCGCTGGAGCGAGGGCACGCTGGCCGGCGCGATCACCGCCTCCCAGCCTCAGGCGGTTCGTGTTCCGATGGCCGTCGACGCCGATCTCGGGGCGATCGCCGGCGCACTTGGTCGCCCCGATTCGGGCATTCCGGCGTAGGTGCGTTAGAGTTTCGATCCCGAGGCGACAAACACGGAGGCACCTATGAAGGTCGTCGTCTGCGTCAAGCAGATCCCCGACCCCAATACCACCGGCCAGCTCGATCCGACCACGCATTTGCTCAAGCGCGAGGGGGTTGAGGTCGTTCTCGATCCCGGCGATGAGTTCGGAGTCGAGGCGGGATTGCAGCTCGTCGAGGCACAGGGTGGTGAGGTGACCGTGGTCTCGATGGGCCCGGAACGCGGCATCGACGCGGTCCGCAAGGCCCTGGCGATGGGCGCCGCCAAGGGGATCCTGATCTCCGACGACGCGCTGCGCGGCTCCGATGCCCTGACCACGGCCCGAGTCCTCGCCGCGGCCATCCGGCGCGAGGGGTTCGATCTCGTCATCACCTCGACCGAGTCCACGGACGGGTACACGGGTGTGGTCCCGCAGATGATCGCCGAGCTCCTTGACGTCCCCGCGGTCACGTTCGCGAAGACCGTCGAGGTGGACGGCACGACGCTCAAGGTCAAGCGCCAGACCGAGGCGGGCTACGACCTCGTCGAGGCGGCGCTTCCCGCAGTGGTGAGCGTGACGGCCGGGGTCAACGAGCCCCGGTACCCCTCACTCAAAGGGATCATGGGCGCCAAGTCGAAGCCGCTCGACCGGCTCACCTCGGAAGACCTCGGGCTCGAGGGAGCGGGTGGCGCCACCGCGGGCCAGAGCATCACCGGTGTCGAGGCGGCACCCCAGCGAGCGGCCGGCTCGATCGTCAAGGACGATGGCGAAGGCTACAAGCGCATCGCGGACTTCCTCGCCGAGAAGAAGGTGATCTGAGCGATGTCGCTGGGAAAGATCTGGGTGTTCGCCGAGATCGCGGGCGGCAAGCCCGCGCCGATCGCCCTCGAGCTGCTGACCAAGGCACGATCGCTCGCCGGGACTGTGGAGGCCGTCGCTTTTGCGCCGGACGCTGCTGACGCGGCAGCGGAGCTCGGTGCCCACGGGGCGACCACGCTCTACGCGGGAACGGACCCGCTGTGGGGTGAGCTGCTCCTCGGGGGGCCGGCGGCGGATGCGCTCGCCGCCCTGATGCACGAGCACAGACCCGACCTGGTGCTCTTCGGCATGACCTACACCTCCCGCGATGTGGCGGGACGGCTCGCCGCCAAGCTCGGCGTCCCGGTGATCGCCAACGGCCTCGACGTGAGCGACGGCGACGGCGTCTCGGTCCACTCGTCGGTCTTCGGTGCCAGCCTCAACGTCGCGACCCGCTTCGAAGCGGCCGGACCGGCCCTGGCCATCATTCGCCCGAAGTCGTTTGTGGCCGAGCCCAGCGGTGGCGGACCCGCCGCCGTCACCCAGGTCACCTCGACGATCGACGACAAGCACAAATCGGCCCGCGTGACCGATCGAGTGGCCGACGTCGCGGCCGGTCCAAAGCTGGAAGAGGCGCCGATCGTGATCAGCGGCGGCCGTGGTCTCGGCGATCCCAAGAATTTCGAGCTCCTCGATCAGCTCGCCGCGGTGCTCGGCAACGCCGCAGTCGGAGCGAGCCGAGCAGTCGTCGACGCGGGCTGGGTGCCCTACGCGATGCAGGTCGGTCAGACCGGCAAAACCGTCAAACCTGCCGTGTACCTCGCATTCGGTATCAGTGGCGCGATGCAGCACACAGTCGGAATGAAGGGCGCGAAAGCAATTGTTGCGGTCAACAGAGACGAGAACGCACCAATCTTCAAACTCGCCGACCTGGGGGTCGTGGGCGATGCCTTGAAAGTGCTCCCGGCGCTCGTCGAGGAGTTACAGAGGCGCAGGTCATGAGCACTGCGCTGGACCGATTGCAATTGCCCGACAGTCCGCTGGCGCCGAAATTCGCAGGTATACTCGGATCTGCGATGGACGACAAGGTCATTGTCGACCTTCTGGGCCAGGTCGGTAACCTCTTCACGTCGAGTCTGGAGCTGAAGGAGACGATCGACTTCATGCTCAAGGCCGCGGCCGACCTCGTCGACTGCGATGCTGCCACGGTCTTCCTCCTCGAGGAGGACGGCCGTGCCCTGTCTGCTATCGCGACATACCCATTCACTGACAACCTCGGACAGGTCGCTCGATTCGAGCTCGGTGAGGGCATCGTCGGTTGGGCAGCGCAGCGCCGGAAGCTCGTTTCGGTCGCAGATGCCACGAAGGATCGCCGCTTCAAAACTCTCGGTCTCGCCTACGCACCTCGCTCGTGTCTGGTCATGCCGCTCGAATCGCCGCAACGACTCGTCGGCGCGCTGACCCTTGCGCGGCGCGAAGTGCAGCCGTTCACAAGCATCGAACAGGCCTTGATGCGGATCATCGCGAGCCAGGCGGCCATCAGCATCGACAACGCGAGGCTCTACACGGCGCAGCGTGCGCAGCTCGGCGAGATCGCCACGCAGAAGCGCGAAGTCGAAGTTGCCAACGCGCAGATTGCCGAGATCTCCAGGCTGAAGAGCGAATTCCTGGCGAACATGAGCCACGAGTTGCGTACCCCGCTCAACGCCATCCTGGGATTCAGCGAAATCCTCAAGGACAACCTCGTCGATCTGACTCCGCAACAGCGCCAGGAATGCCTGCAGAACATTCACGCGTCGGGAAAGCATCTGCTCGAGCTCGTCAACGACGTGCTCGACCTGAGCAAGATTGAGGCGGGTCGCATGGAGCTCGCCTACGACCGATTCGGCGTGCAGGATGCTGTCAAAGAGGTCCACAACGTGATCCGCTCCCTGAGCGAGCGTCGCGACATCGACCTGAGCATCGACGTGGTGCCGGCGCAGCTCGAGATCCGCGCGGACAAGAGCAAGTTCAAGCAGGTGCTCTACAACCTGCTCAGCAACGCCATCAAGTTCACACCGCAGGGTGGCAAGGTCTGGGTCTCCGCCCGCGCCGACAGCGAGGATCTCATCGTCGATGTCGGTGACACCGGTGTCGGCATTCCCGCCGAACACCACAAGCGCATCTTCGATGAGTTCTACCAGCTCGACCACGCCACGACCCGCCAGGTCGAGGGCACCGGGCTCGGGCTCTCACTCACCCGCCGGCTCGTCGAGCTGCACGGCGGGAGCATCTCGCTGGAGAGCGACCCCGGACGCGGCTCGGTCTTCACGTTCCGGCTACCTCTGTCAGGAATTGAGGTGTTGAACGGTCACCGCCACAATCGCATCCTGCTCGTCGAGGACAACGCCAGCAATCGAGACCTGGCGAAGATGGTCCTCCTCGGGAGCGGCTTCGACGTCGATATCGCCGTCGACGGCGAGGAGGGTCTCCACAAGGTGCGGTCCAAGGTCTACGATCTCGTGCTCATGGACGTGGAGTTGCCTGGCATGGACGGGCTGACTCTCACCCGTATGCTCAAGGCGGATCCCAAGACGGCGGGCGTTCCGGTGGTCGCACTCACCGCGAATGCGATGAAGGGCAATGAACAGGAAGCACTCGCAGCCGGTTGCTCCGGCTACATCACCAAACCAATTGAGGTGGCCAACTTCGTGAAGCGCATCTCCACATTCATCGAGGTGCCTGTCTGATGAGCGGGGCCGGAAAGACAATTCTTATCGTCGAGGACGACCCGCCGAGTCGCGAGGTCGTGCGCCTTGCGACGAGCGCACAGAACCACACACTCATCGAGGCGGCAACGGGCGTCGAGGGACTCAATCTCGCTCGCGAGCAGAATCCCGACCTGATCATCCTCGACGTCAATCTCCCGGGAATGAGCGGGCTCGACGTCTGCCGGCGTCTTCGCGCTGAGGGCGCTCGGGTGCCGATCATCATGCTCACCGCGAAGAGCGACACGATCGACGTGGTCGTCGGTCTCGAGCTCGGTGCCGATGATTACGTCACCAAGCCCTTCNNTTCCCCGGACTCACGATCGACCTCGGACGCCGCCAGGTGTTCCGCGATGGTGAGGAAGTGATGCTGACGCTGACCGAGTTCAACCTCCTCGCGCTGCTCGCGTCGCGTCCAGGGCAGGTCATGAGCCGCGGAGAACTGCTCCGTCGCGTGTGGGGCTACGAAGTCGAGATCGAGACCCGAACCGTCGACGCCCACGTCTACCGGCTCCGTCGCAAGATCGAGCCGGACGCTGAGAAGCCGACCTACATACACTCTGTTCCCGGTATCGGGTACCGCTTCTCTGGGTAGGGCTCCCTCGTTGGCCCCACTCGGTTNNCGTCCGTAGGACGCGTAATGCAGCTTGCTCGCAGGGCCGGGGCCGTGCCGCACACACGAACCTCAGGGGACGAAGACTGTGCGGATGCCGGGGGTTTCTGGGGAGGTCCAGGTCGATTCGACTTCTGAGAGCGGGACCGATCGGACGTTGATGCCGATGGTTCCGGCGACGATCTGGTCGACCAGCGAGGGGAGTTCCGCCCGGTAGGCCTCAGGAGAGACGGCGCCTTGGCCGTTGCCCTGGATGCGGAGGTTGGCGGAGCGGAGTGCGACTGAGGGCAGCTCGATGGTTGGGCCGGCCATGGCGCCGATCTGAATCCAGTCGACGGCTCTACTGCGGTCGGACCGGGCCGTGAGGATGGCCATGATCGCGTTGGCGGCTGGTTTGGCCCACAGGTAGTCGAGAACGATGTCCACTTCAGCGGCGGCTTCGCCGAGTCGCTCGGCGGCGACGTTGGCATCGTCGGTGAGCTGGACGACCTCGTCTGCTCCGAGTGCCGGCAGCTCAGCGAGGCGTTCGGGGTTTCTGCCGGCGCCAACGACGCGGGCGGCACCGAGGTGCTTGGCGACCTGGATGGCCATCGCTCCTGCGTTGCCGGTGGCCCCGAGGACGAGGACCGACTGACCCGGCTTGAGCGGCACCCGGCGGCGCAGGGCCACCCAGGAGGACATGGCCGGGTTCATGGCCGCAGCGACCTTGGTCGCGTCGATGCCCTCCGGTAGCGGGATGCTTCGCCGCACATCCACGACTGCCTGATCCGCCATGGAACCCCAGGTGTCGTCACCTGAAACGAAATAGACCAACCCTCCAACTCTCATCCGCCCAACCCCATCGATGCCGGGAACCATGGGCAGAGCCCCGGTGCTGGTGTAGTGCCGTCCAGAAGCCTCAGTACGAACCCGAGGATGCAGCCCCGCAGCCACAACGTCGACAAGCAGCTCGTCCGTCCCGCTTGGAACGGGCGCATCAAAAACCTCATATCGAGGCGGGTGATCAAACGACCGCACAACAGCCGCACGCATGCTCATGGCGTCCGATTCTGCTCCCGGCCATCAAACGTTCGACCGCGAAACTCAAGCGTTCCAATCATGCACCGGCTCACAAGCGTTGGACCGACAGCGCTATGAGTTGCTGGGCGGAAATGTGATGGATTCAGCAAGGGGAAATGGCACAACAGGTGTCAGGCGACAGGGGACGCGCGGCACCCAGCGAATTTGGCCGCTCCCGAGAGAGCGCGACCATTGAGTGGTGCGAAGGAGGGAGCGGCCAAGCTGAGCACGGTGCCGCGCGTCCCCTGTCGCCCCACCACCAGGCGCGCCCTAAGTCCTCAGTAGATAAATCCAACAATGGACGAGTCGGTGTCGGAAATGGTGCGGTAGTCCACGCGCCCCCACCCTCCGCCGTCGGCGTGGTAGTTCATCTCGGAGATCTGGAAGGTGCCGTTGAGGTTGACGTGCTCAACGTACGCGACGTGCCCGACCCATCCGATGTTGAAGACGACGATCGCACCCTGGACGGGGACATGCCCTTCTGGACGCTTGCCCTGGGCCGCACGCCACCAGGCAATCGCGTTCCCGCCCCAGTCGACCGCGCGCCGGGTGGCCACGTAGTAGGTGCACTGGCCGTATGGGAAGCCGTCGTGCAAGGGAACCTGCGGTGGCACGGACGGGACGCCGTCTTGCGCGTCCACGAAATATGAGGAGATGAGCGCCCCCGCCGGCGCTCTGGAAAGGGGAACCTGGAGGTAGGCGCCGGCCAGCATCGGCGTGTTGCTGCTGAGCGCGTTGTAGTCGAGGATCACCGCGGGATCGAGGTGCATTCGCGCGGCGAAGTGGGTCGGGGTCTCGCCCGGCTGTACCTGCACCAGCGCACCGGGACCCGGGGGGATCAGCAGCGTCGAGCCCGCCTTCGGCACTACGTAAGGGGTGAGCTGGTTGCCCCACTGGATGGTCGAGGCGGAGACGTGGTAGGCGGCAGAGAGCGCCGCCAGCGTCTGGCCCTGCTGCACGACGACCGTCTTCACCGGCTGCACGGCGATCGCCGTAACGGCGGTCGCATTCTCGACCACCGCATTGATCTGGATGGCCGCGAGGTTGCGGAGCTCTGGCGCCCCGGGAACCTGGGGTGGTCGAGCGACGAGCACGACAAGAACCGCCGCTGTGGCGATTACCCAGAGGTGCCGCACCAACCGATGAACGTGGGTCGCGATCGTTGCTCCCCTCGCCTAGGCAGTTAACACGGGGCTGTGGCTGGGGCGACGTGCCCGCTCCCCAGTGATCGCGGGCGACCGTACCAAAACGGGCTCTGCGCCGTCAAAGTGAACCGTGTGAACGATCTGGCGCCTCCGGTGCTTGCGACGGTTTGGCGCGGGACCGCGCTCGAAGCCCGGGTGCGAGGTCACATCGCCGTGGTTGAGGCGTCAGGCGAGGTCCTGCACTCCGCCGGAAGCCCCGGCGCGGAGACGACCCTTCGCAGCTGCGTCAAGCCGATCCAGGCACTGCCCTTCCTGCGCCTCGCGGCTGACCGCCTCGGGGCGAGCGATGCGGAGATCGCGGTCGCCTGCGCTTCGCATCAAGGCCAGGACGAGCATGTCGCCACCGTCCAGGGTCTGCTGGCGAAGGCGGGCGTGCCAGAAGCGGCGCTCGGTTGCGGGCCGCAGATTCCCTCCGACGAGCCGACGGCCCGGCGCCTGATCGCTGCGGGCGGCGTGCCGCTCCCGATCCACAACAACTGTTCCGGGAAGCACGCCGCGATGCTGGTGACCTGCGCGGTCATGGGCTGGCCGCTCGATGGCTACATGGATCTCGAGCATCCGTGCCAGAAGGCCGTGAGCGGGGCTCTGCAGGAGATGGTCGGGGTCGACCTCGCTGCCGCGCATCGCGGGATCGACGGCTGCGGCCTGACGACGTATGGCATTCCCCTGGCCGCGATCGCGCGCGGCTTTGCCACCGCCAGCGACGATCCAGCCTTCAGACGCGCTCAGGACGCGATGGCCGCTCACCCGTTTCTCGTCGCCGGAACGGGACGCTTCGACACGGCCCTCTTAGAGGTCGCCGGCACCCAGGTGACCGCAAAGATCGGCGGCGCCGCGGTGTGGGCCGCGGTAGAGCGCCCGGGCGGCCCCGGCGTCGCGATCAAGCTCGAATCGGGTGGTGGTGAGGCGATCCCCGTGGTCGCCATTGCCCTGCTCCAGCAGCTCGGGGTCCTCGCGCCGGATCTCCCGATGCAGCTCAGACCCTTCGCCACACTCACCCTGCGGAACTGGGCGGGTCGCGACGTGGGTGAGATACGCGCCGAGCGGGTCGAGATGAGATCGACCGCATCTTCGGCGACCTGACATCCGGCGCCCGGGAAGCTACGCTGGCATCGATGTCTCGGGTGTATCGTTCGCATCAGGAAAAGTTGATACGCATGTCAATTTCTGAGCTGAACGGTGCGAGTGGCGCATTCATGCAGTCGCGTACGCGTGAGCGGCATGCCTGACAAGAGTCACGTCGGCCGCCGCTACACCGCCCCAGGTCAGCGCATCGCACCGGAATCCGCGCAGGCCATGGCTCAGGCGATCGCGGGCGACGGTGAGGTCCGGGAAGCGGGCGCGGTCCCGCCGACGTTCGCCGCTGTGTACTGCCTTGGTCCAACCCTCGCACAGCTCTTCAGTGATTCAGAGGTGGGCATCGATCTCGCCGGCCTGATTCACGGTGAGCAGTCCTTCGAGTGGCCGGAAGAGGTGCACCCCGGGGACGTGATCGACGCGACCGCCGAGATCACCAGCGTCGACACCAAGCGCGGCATGACGTTCGTCCGGCTCGCAATGGAAGCCACCCGCCCCGCCGACAATGCGGTGGTATGTCGCGCGACCTCGCTGATGATCGTCCGGGCCACGGCATGACCGCGCCCGCGCTGTCCGAGGTCGCAGCAGGTGTCGCGGTCACGCCGTTCTCGAGGATCGTGACCCAGGAGCAGATCAACGCTTATGCCGACGCGTCGGGTGACCACAACCCGATCCATCTCGATTCCGAGTTCGCCCGATCCGTGGGCCTGCCGGGCACGATCGCGCACGGTCTGCTCGAGATGGGGATCGTCGCGGAGGCGATCGCTTCCTGGGCGGGCGGGAACGCCAATCTCCTGAGCCTCTCGTGCCGGTTCAGCAAGCCGTTGCTCCCCGGCGACACGATCATCTGCACCGGAACCGTCATCAGCGTCGACGATTCGGGCGTCGCCACCCTTGAGGTGGGGGCATCCTCGGATCGCGGCGACCGCGTTTTGACCAATGGCCGGGCGACCGTCCGGCTCTCACGCTAAGGGACCACGAAGATGGGACTCGACTTCTCGCTCACCCGCGAACAGGAGGAGATCCGCGCGCTCACGCATGAGTTCGCCGAGAAGGAGATGCGCCCGGTCGCCGAGCGCTACGACGAGAACGAGGAGACGCCGTGGGATGTGATGCGCAAGGCGCACGCCCTCGGTCTCGACTCGACGGCCAGCTTCCCTGAGCAGTACGGCGGCGGTGGCATCGACCTCGTCACCAACCTCATGCGGGAAGAGGAGATGTCGTGGGGCGATGCGGGGATCGCAACGTCGATTAATGCGAGTGGCCTTGGCGGGACCGCGATCCTGGCGATGGGTACTGAGGAGCAGAAGCAGAAGTACATCGGGATGCTTACCGCGCCCGAGCTGAAGATCGCTGCGATGGGCCTCACCGAGCCGAACAGTGGATCCGACTCGCTGGCGCTCGAAACCACCGCGGCCAAGGTTGACGGTGGCTACGTCCTCAACGGCACAAAGCAGTTCTGCACCAACGGCGGCATCGCGGACATCCAGGTCGCGTTCGCGACCACCGACAAATCGCTTGGGCCAGCCGGCGTGACCGCGTTCGTGATCGAGAAGGGAACGCCGGGCATGCGGCAGGGGCGCAAGGAACGCAAGCTCGGCGTGCGTGCTTCTCACACCGCGCAGGTCATCTTCGAGGACTGCTTCGTGCCCGACAACCAGCGCCTCGGCTACAACGAGAACGGCGAGGAGACGGGACCTGGCCGCGTCGGCGCGATGATCATGCTCGAGGCGACACGGCCGATGGTCGCTGCCGGCGCACTCGGCATTGCACGCGCCGCGTTCGAGTTCGCACGCGACTACTCGTTGCAACGTGTGGCATTCGGCAAGCCGATCGCAAGGCACGAGGCGATCGCCTTCAAGCTCGCGGACATGGCCACCGAGATCGATGCAGCGCGGCTGCTCACCTGGCGAGCCGGGTGGATGGTGATGAACGGGATTCCGCTCGCGCGTGGCGAGGGATCGATGGCGAAGCTCTTCGCCGGCGACATGGCGATGCGCGTGACGGTGGACGCCGTGCAGATTCTCGGTGGGTACGGCTACATCAAGGACTACCCCGTCGAACGTTTCATGCGCGACGCCAAGATCTACCAGATCTGGGAGGGCACTGCCGAGATCCAGCGTCTGGTGATCAGTCGCTACGTGCTCGGCGAGCGCACCGCCACCGGGGCGCGCCCTCGCGTGGTTACCGATACTCCCTCGATGCCCGTCGCAGCCGCGAGCTGAGGCAGACCCGTCAGGCAGATCCGCCGCGCCCTCAACGGACCGAGCGCTAAGCTCTCCGATCGCCGCATCACCAGCCTGAAGAGGAGCGTTGCATGTTCGACCTGACCGGGAAGGTCGCTGTCGTGACCGGGGGCTCACGGGGCCTGGGAAGGGCGGACTGCCTTGCGCTCGCCCGCGCCGGCGCCGACGTGGTGGTTACCGACATTCTCATCGAGTCGGACCCGGACCTCGAGCACACGGCCGAGGAGGCGCACTCGGCGCTCGCCCAGCTCTTCACGTCGCAGCACGTCGTCTATGCGGAGAAGACCAGTGACGAGATCCGGCAGATGGGCCGCCGCTCGGCCGCGATGAAGATGGACGTGACCAACCGCGATCAGGTTCGCGAGGTGTTCGCGACCATCAAGAAGGACTTCGGCTCCATCGACATCCTGGTCAACAACGCGGGGACCCTCGACCACATCGCGCAGATCGAGCACCAGAACGATGAACTGTGGGATCGCGATCTGCGAGTCAACCTCAGCGGCGCATTCAACTGCACGAAAGCCGCATGGCCGTACATGCGCGAGCAGGGATGGGGCCGCGTCATCTACATGGCATCGGTTGCGGGCACGCTCGGCGGATTCGGACAAGCGTCGTATGCGGCGACCAAGGCGTCGGTGATCGGCCTCGGCAAGTCCATGGCGCTCGAGGGTGCGCGCTTCGGCATCACCGCGAACATCGTGGCGCCGGGAGTCATCAGCACCGAGGCCTGGAAGATGGGTGACGCGAAGATGAACGATCGCATGGTGCTCCGCACCGCGATGCGCAGCCCCGGCGAGCCCGAGGATATCGCCAATACCATCGTGTTCTTCGCATCTCCGGAGGCCCGCTACATCACCGGTCAGGTGATCACCGTCGCGGGAGGCATCGACCTCTTCGTCTACTGACACGAGCGACCCGACCGCGACGCGTCAACCTGTCGACATCGGCGTGACGTACTGGTCGCGTGAAGTCGGTCCGTATGTCTGGCACGAGTACGACGCGGCTCGCACGGAAGCGGAGTTACGCGCCATCCAATCGAGCGGGCACCGAACCGTGCGCACGCACTTGCTCTGGGACGCGTTCATGCCCACGCCGTCGCGCGTCGAACCGGCGCGCCAGCGAAACTTCGAGCACTTTCTGAGCGTCGCGGCGGAACTGTCCTTGCAGGTGATTCCCGTTCTCTGCGTACAGACACTCGGCGGATGCGTGATGCTCCCGACCTATGCAATCGATGTTGCAACGCGTCGCCGTGGCGTACGGGCGGTGACGGATGCGGTGACGCAACCTGGCGGTCCGCGATATGTCTATACGGACCAACTGATGCTCGAGGTGTGCAGTCGCTGGATCGATGAGATGCTCGGTGCATTCGCCGGACACCCGGCGATTGCGATGTGGGACATCGGCCATGATCCCGCTGCAGGCGTTCGACCACAACGAATCGAACACCTGCGCACCTGGACCGCGATGATGAGTGAGCGCATTCATGCCCGAGACCAGCGCTGCATGCTCACGTTGAGCGCCGACGACCTGGTGGTCGCGCGTGCGGTACGGCCGGCGTTGATCGCCGGCGTTGTCGATGTCATCGGCATCGACCTGAGCGGGAATGCGCTCGCGCAAGTTGGTGGCGTCCTTGACGCGGCGGCAGCGACGTTTCTCATGCAGCTCGCAGAGTCACTCACCGACTCGGCGCCGCTCGTCGCGCATCTGCATCCGAGCGAGCAGACCGCGGCGCACGACGACGTTGACGCCGAGCTCGACGACGGTGCGGAAACACGACGCTTCGTTGCGGTGGCAGTCGACGCGCTCGTCGATTGCGGTTGCACGGGTCTGATGGCTGCGATGTGGAGCAACCCCGGGCCGCGTGCTGCGGAGGTGCCACCGTTCGACCGTCATCACCGGCTGCGCGATGCCGGCGTCGTGAACGCGTCCGGTGCGGAGACGGCCTTTGGCAGCGCCTGGCTCGAGGAGGCGCGTCGCGAGCGCGAGCGTTCGGCGCCGAACCCGTGGCCTGCGCACATCGATGTTGAGGACTACTACGCGAATCTTCCCGAGAGCCTGCACGAACTCCGCGCGGCCTGGGAGCGCGGCTCAAGTGAATACCCTGCTATGCTGCGATGAGCACCGGAACGGCGGGAAATCGTCATCCTTCGGTGCTTCCATCGCGGTCTTTTGCGGGTTCCCGTTGCTGACAGGGGACGCTCCCATAGTGGTCGTGAATGCGGTGGGCGTCCGTGTCGGCGAGAGTCCTGGAGGACATGCTGTGACCGCTGGAAGAATCAAGAAGATTATTCCCGACCGTGGATTTGGTTTCGTTCGCGCAGACGACGGCAACGAGGTGTTCTTTCATCGCACCGAGTTGACCACCGTCGACTTCGATGCCCTCCAGGAAGGCGAGCAGGTGACGTTCGACATCGTCGACTCGCCCAAGGGCCCCCGCGCGCGCAACCTGCAGAAGGTCTGATCTCAGCGGAGTAACCCGCTGCGTTCGCTCCTAGCCGTCGCTGCGCAATGAGCGCAGCCGGGCCACTGCGGCATCCACGCGTTCTGCTTCGCGCCCACGCAGGCGGATGACGAGCTCTCGCCGCTCGACCTGCGGATACGAACCGACAGTCACGTCGGGGAATTCCGCCTCGAGCACGAGCATGGGTTCGGACATCTCCGACTCGGGCACCGATCGATAGCGCACTTCGCGCACGACCGGCGCCGTCCCGCCGGCGAAGTATGTGGGGATCAGCTCCTCCTCGACGATGGTGCTGAACTCCCGCGGGATGCCGGGGAGCACGAACAGCCAACGGTCGTCGCCGACCTCGATCGCCAGCGGAGGCGCCATGCCACGCCGGTTCGTGAGCACGGTCGCTCCCACCGGGACCATGGCGCAGCGCCGATTTGCCTCCGATACCTCGGGTTTGTCGATCCACCCGGCCGCGTACATGCGCACCGCCAGGGCCTCGATATTCCCGTAGGCGACCGGGTTGAGCTCGAGCGGGCGGTCCAGCGCGTCGGCCACCGCCTGAAAGGTTCGGTCGTCAGGGGTTGGACCGATCCCGCCGCACACGGCGATGCGCGAAATCGCAGGGTCGTCGATCGCGCGCCGGATCGCCGCGATGATCGCGGGAGGCTGGTCCGGAACCACCTCGATGTGGCTGACCGGGCGGCCCGCAGCGAACGCAGCGCGCGCCAGCAGGCTCGAATTCGTGTCCTGCGTGTGCCCGCTGAGGATCTCATCGCCGACCGTCACGATGGCGGTCAGGCCGGGGGCGTTCGGCACCAGTTCAGCATAGGCGTTGATGTGCGGGAGGACTGGCCGGGTACAATGCGGCGGCCCCGGGGTGGCACGGGTGAGAGCCGCCTGGGCACGTACTTACTGTCCTGAGGAGACCTGAGCGCATGCCGACCCTTGACCGCGTCATCCTGCTGCCCATTGGAGCCGCGGGGGTGGTGGCGCTCCTCTTCGCCGTCTTCCTGATCTTCTGGGTTCTCCGCCAGCCCGAGGGCAACGCTCAGATGAAGGAGATCGCCAAGGCGATCCAGGAAGGTGCCCAGGCATATCTCAATCGCCAGTACACGATCATCGCCGGGATCGGCGCGGTCATCTTCCTGTTCCTCACCTTCACGCTGGGATGGAAGACCGGCGTCCTCTTTCTGATCGGGGCGGTGCTGAGCGGGGCTGCCGGCTACGTCGGGATGAACATCTCGGTGCGCTCCAACCTGCGTACCGCGGAGGCGGCTCGCGGCGGGATCAACCCCGCGCTCCAGCTCGCCTTCCGGGGCGGGGCGGTCACCGGCTTCTTCGTCGTCGGGTTTGGGTTGATCGGCGTTGCCCTGGCGTATGGGCTCTTTCAGGACTTCAACGCGCTCGTCGGATTCGCCTTCGGCGCGTCACTGATCTCCGTCTTCGCCCGACTCGGCGGCGGCATCTNNGAGGACGACCCGCGCAACCCCGCGGTCATCGCAGACAACGTCGGTGACAACGTCGGCGACTGCGCAGGTATGGCCGCGGACCTCTTCGAGACCTATGCGGTGACGGCGGTCGCCACCATGCTGCTCGGCAGCCTCCTTTACAAGGTGGGCGGCAAGCCCGACCTGGTCTTCGTCTTCTACCCGCTGATGCTCGGAGCGGTGAGCATCGTCGCCTCGATCATCGGCACGTTTTTCGTGCGCATGGGACGCGGCACCTGGATCATGGGCGCCCTTTACCGCGGGCTGCTGGTGTCTGCGGTGGTTGCGCTCCTGGGGTTCCTCCTGATCACCGTGCTGCTCAACAACGGCGGATACCTCAGCGACTTCGACCACCCGGTGTTCAACCTTTTCTGGTGCGCGGTGATCGGCATCGTCATCACCGTGCTGATCGTTGCGGTCACCGAGTTCTTCACCGGCGCGCAGTTCTGGCCCGTGCGCACCATCGCGCGCGCCTCGCAAACGGGCCACGCCACCAACATCATCGCGGGGCTGGCCATCGGCATGGAGGGGACGGCGATCCCGGTGCTGATCATCGCGATCGGGATCCTGGCCTCCGCCGCGCTCGGCGGTCTGTACGGCATCGGCATCGCAGCGACGGCGCTGCTCAGCATGACCGGGATCGTCGTGGCCATCGACTCGTACGGCCCCATCACGGACAACGCCGGCGGCATCGCCGAGATGGCCAACCTGCCCGAGTCCGTGCGTGCCGTCACCGACCCGCTCGACGCGGTGGGCAACACCACCAAGGCGGTCACCAAGGGATACGCCATCGGCTCAGCGGGGCTCGCAGCATTGGTGCTCTTTGCGAGTTACACCGACATCCTCAACAACACCCTGCACGGCGCGGGCCTTGGCTCGGTCACGTTCGACCTCACCGCCCCTCCGGTCATTGCCGGATTGCTGCTCGGCGGGATCATGCCGTTCCTCTTCGGATCATTGGCGATGCTGGCGGTCGGCCGCGCGGCGGGTGAGGTGGTCATCGAGGTCCGGCGACAGTTCCGCGAGATCCCCGGGATCATGGAGGGCACCGCCAAGCCGGAATACGGGAAGTGCGTTGCGCTCGTGACGGCCGCGGCGCAGCGGGAGATGATCATCCCGGGCATCCTCCCGGTGATCGCACCGCTCATCGTCGGCTTCCTGCTCGGCCCGCAGGCGCTCGGAGCGATGCTGCTCGGGACCATCGTGGTTGGACTCTTCGTTGCCCTCCAGATGACCACCGGCGGCGGTGCGTGGGACAACGCGAAGAAATACATAGAAGAGGGCAACTTCGGTGGCAAGGGCTCGGATGCGCATGCGGCGGCGGTCACCGGTGACACGGTGGGCGACCCCTACAAGGACACTGCAGGACCCGCGATCAACCCGATGATCAAGGTCATGAACATCATCGCGATCCTCGCCATCCCGACAATCGCGCTGCATCACGTCTTCTTCTAACCCGAACTTGCCCCGAAGCCGGCGGGGCGGGGATCAGGAAACGTCGGCATACTCTCTCCATGGCCCAGACGGTTACCCCGGTCGGTGAGGCGGGCGGTCATCATCTGCCCCACGAGAAGTCGCACCATCGCGACCTCCAGGGTGGCGCCGCGCGCGCCGCGGTCTTCGGCATCAGCGACGGCCTGATCACCAACATCTCGCTGATCCTTGGGGTCGCCGGCGCGAACCCCGTTCCGTCCGTGGTGTTGCTCGCCGGACTGGCGGGCCTGGTCGCCGGCGCCTTCTCCATGGCGGCGGGGGAGTACGTCTCCATGGCGGCCCAGTCGGAGCTCCTGCAGCGAGAGCTGGAGATCGAGCGCCGCGAGCTCGAGCGGCACCCCGAGGACGAGACCCGCGAGCTCGCGGCTGTCTATCGACTCAGGGGTGTCGAGGAGAAGGATGCGCGGCGCATCGCTGAGGCGATCATGAGCAACCCCGAGATCGCGCTGGAGGTGCACGCTCGCGAAGAGCTCGGGCTGCGGCCCGGCAAGACGGGCAACCCGTGGCAGGCGGCCGGGTCCTCGTTCGTCACGTTCTCGATCGGGGCGATCATCCCGCTCTTCCCCTGGTTCTTTGCGAGGGGAACGACCGCCGCGCTGCTCTCGATCGTTCTTGGAGCGGTGTCGGTGCTCGCGGTCGGCTGGACCGTCGCCATCTTCACCGGACGTTCTCGGGTCCGCTCAGCGCTCCGCCAGCTCGCCTTCGCGACCGTTGCGGCCGGCGTAGCATTCGGCGTTGGGCACCTGGTCGGCAACCTGGTGAACGTGAGGACGGGCTGAACCTTTCCTGTCGCGTCGTACGGGGGAAAAGGAAGGCGGGGCTAGAGTGAAAGGTATGCGAAGAGCAGCCGGAGTTGTGATTCTGGCGTTGGTTTGCGCCTTTGCAGTGCCCATCGCATTTGCACGGCCGGCAGCCGCCTTCAATAGCCCGACTCTCACGCCGTTGCCGGCCAGTGGCGACGTTGGCACGGGGGTGTCGTACACATACGCGTGGGACTCGCAGACAGGAGACTGTCCTTCCCCCCCAACGGACAGCCTCGAGATCGAGGTGAGCTGGGACACGCCGGCTCTGCCGCCCTGGACCGGCGCGGCCAACCCGGGCACCTGCGATGGAACCGTCTCCGCGCCCATCCCCAACGGGTCGCCGGTGGGTAACCACGTAGCGACTGCGTCGCTCTACGACAACACCACCCAGAGCCTCGTTCCAAACAGCGAGGCCCAAGCCACGGTCGACGTCACGCCAACCCCGACACCGACCCCCACGCCCACGGCGCCCCCCACGCCCACCCCGCGCCCGACCCCCCCGCCAACCCAACGGCCGACACCCACACCGATCGGTCCAACGCCGAAGCCGACGGCGCCACCGACGCCTACCCCCACGCCGCTGCCAACGCCGACCCCGTTCGTCATTGGTGGCGGGGGAGGCGGGTCGGGCGGCGGCACACCACAGGGCGGTGCGGACTGCTCTGCGGGCATCGGGCGCAGTCCCACCCCCAGCGAGCTCCAGACCGACATCGTGGAGATTGCCGGTGCGGGGACGGATGCGACCGGGCTCGAGATTCAGCTGCTCTCGTCACCCGAGTACTACCAGGACGCAGGCAACAACAATCTCGGCTATGTCACCCGCCTGTACGACGACGTGCTCCGCCACGACCCAACGGAGATCGAGGTCGCGACTGCGCTCACCATCCTGAACGCCGGGGGCGATACTGCCCGGAGCCAGCTCGCCGAGAACGTCGTGCTCAGCCCGGAGGCTCGTGCGATTCGTGTGGACCAGGCGTTCCACGCGCTCCTCAAGACCTATCCGAATGCCGGCGACCTGGCGCTCTGGGTGAACCGGCTGAGCGGACCCGGCACCAAGGGCCTCGCTGGTAACTCCATGGTGGAATACATCGCTGCGTCAGCTGCGTATTACACCCTCGTTGGCGGCACCGCCACGGACTTCATGACCAACCTCTACGAGGATCTGCTCAACCGCCAGCCCACATCCGCTGACATCAACGCCAACAAGGCGCTTCTCGCGGAGATCAAGGCGGGCAACGCCACAGCGAGGCTGACCATGGCGGAGAACGTCGTGGCAGGGGAGGAGTTTCGAACCGACGAGGTCACCTCGTTCTTCGCGAACTATATGCACCCGACCTGCCGCGAGCTCCAGGCGCAGGAGTGCACGAGCGGCGTCGCCTTGCCGACGGCATCGGAGCTTTCGACCGACCTGACCCTGCTCCAGTCCGGCACGAGCGAGGAGGGAATCATCGCGACGGTGCTCAGCAGCCCGCAGTACTACCAGGACCACGGCACCACCCAGACCGGGCTGATCAATGGTGTCTATCAGGATCTGCTCGGCCGGGCGCCCACCAACGCAGAGCTGTCGGCGGCACTGGCCACGTACACCAACGACGCGAACGGTCATCTCACCTTTGCCCAGGCAATGCTGAGTTCGCTCAACTACCAGGACCTGCTCGTTTCACTCGACTACCAGCAACTGCTCCTGCGAGCGCCGCTGCCATCCGAGCAGGACGCCGGCCAGGGCATCCTCAACGGTAATTTCAAGTCGCTGCAAACCCCCGACGAGGTGCTCATCGAGTCAATCGCCGCGACCCCCGAGTACTACGCCGACACGGGCGGGACGGACTCGCGGTTCGTGGTGCACACCATCAGCGGCTTGCTCATGCGCCCCGGCCTGGAGGCGCAGGAGTCGCAGTTCCTCGCCCTTCCCCAGCCACATGACGTTGCGTGGCAGGGCGCTGTGGCGCAAACGCTTGTCAGCGGCACCGAGTACCGCACCGACTTCGTCGATGGTCTCTACGCGAAGTTCCTCACCTTTTCGGTGTGCGCCGTCGCCGCTCCGGACCCGTCGGGAGGCAGCAGTTTCCTCAAGCGCGTGCCAGGGGGGTGGTTCGGGTTGGGCATCTTCGTCGGCGTCGTGATCATAGGTATTGGCGGTGCGGCATTCTTCATGCTCGAGCGGCGCCGGTTCTCGCGCATGTATCCGAACGAGGTGCCGCGTCATCGCCCCGAGTGACGTGGTCCTGCGTGCCCTGACCCGTCCTCTACACTCGTGAGAGGGTGGACGAGTATCAGCTGGAGATCCAGTCGTTGCGCCGGACGCTCGCCCGACTGCGCGACGCCGAGGCCGACCCGGCGCTGATCGAGGAGTACGAGACCGAGTATCGCAACCTCAGCTCGCTCTACAGAGCGGCGACCGAGACCTTCGACGCCGACCGAAAAGAGCCAAGGCTGCCGGATGCGCTCGCCTCACTCGGGTTTGGCGACTGGACGTTGAGCAACGTGTACAGTTTCGTGTACGACGCATCCATGGAATTGCCGGTCGATGACGGGCGCGAGCTCGCCCGGCGTATCGACGAGACCGACTACGCGGCCTCGTTGCTGGCGGCGCTCGACGCCGAGGTCTGAGGCTTCGGGACTTTCTTCCCCGGGTTGAGCACGTCGTGCGGGTCGAGGGCCGTCTTGATCCGGCGCATCAGCGCCACGGTGCCCGGTCCCAGCTGGCGTTCGACGTACTCGAGCTTCGCAGCGCCCACGCCGTGCTCGCCGGAGAGCGATCCACCCATGTTGAGCACGGTCTCGAACAGCTCACCAGCCGCCGCATCGGCACGCGTCCGCTCGCCCTCGATGCGCGGATCGATGAGAAAGGTGGCGTGGACGTTGCCGTCGCCGAGATGGCCGAAGTTCACCACTGGGAGTTCATGTTTGGCGCCGAGCTCGCGGGTGTGCGCGACCAGCTCGGCAACACGATCACGCGGGACCACCACGTCCTCGTTCACCTTGCCGATCTGCACCTTGGCGACTGCCGCGCTCACCGCCTTACGCGCGGCCCAGAGACGCTGGGCCTGACCGGGCTCCGTTGCGCGCTGGAGCTGCGACGCGCCGGCTCGGGTGACGGCCGTGCAGGCCGCCTCGGTGTCCGCCCCCACTGTGCCGGAGTCACCCTCCAGTTCGACGATGAGCAAGGCGGCGCTGTCTCCGCCGATGTTGCCGCCACCTGCTCTGCGAACCGCGTCGAGGGCGCCGGCGTCGAGGAATTCCAGCGCTGCCGGGACGATGCCCGCCTCGCTGATCTCGGCAACCGCGGCAGCCGCCCGTTCCATGCCGGTGAACGTCGCCGCAAGGGTGGAACGTGTCTTCGGGGCGGGGATCAGGCGCAGCAGCACCTCGGTGATCACGCCGAGGGTCCCCTCGGACCCTACCAGGAGCGAGAGCAGGCCGGACGCGGAGGTATCCCCGCCTTCGCCGAGCCGGACGATCCGCCCGTCGGAAAGGACCGCGGTGATGCCGGCCACGAAGTCGGCCGTGACGCCGTAGCGCAGGGTATGCGGGCCTGCGGCATTGCAGGCGACGTTGCCGCCGATCGTGCACGTCGATGACGATCCCGGGTCTGGCGGGTAGTACAGCCCCGCCGCGGCGGCCTGCCGGTGGATGCCGGCGGTGATGGCGCCGGCCTGCGCATGGATCCGGAGGGCTTCCGACTCGAGGCCGAGGATCCGGTTGAGACGGGCAAGGCTGAGGATCACGCCGCCGTGTGTCGGCGAGGCGCCTGCTGCGTAGCCGGTTCCGGCCCCACGCGGCACGATCGGGACGCGGTGGACGGCGCAGACGCTGACGATGCCGGCCACCTCCTCGGTTGAGCCCGGGAAGACCACGGCATCCGGCAGGTGGCGCTCTCCGGAGGCACCCCAGGCATCGTACGCGTACGCGGCGAGATCAGCGGGGCGCGTGTATACGTGTGAGGGGGAGACCTGACCCTCGAGATCGCGAATCACGCGGCGATCGAGCATGCCCGCCGCATTGTAGAGAGCGCATCAATTCCGGTGCACCGCGCCGCGGCAAACCCGTCCACAGCGAGGACCGATGGCGTTGAATAGGGACGTGAGAGGTCGTGCCTTCGCATGCGCGCTCGGCTGCCTCGCGATGCTCGCCGTCAGCGGTTGCAGTTCAGCTCCCAAGTCGCCATCGCCTCGACCGACGAACCGCATTGCCCCGGTCCGTCTGATCGTGGCCCCGCCACAGGTGATCGCACTCGCAAACACCTTCGAGGATCAATTCGCCGCGCGCGACTATGCATTGCAGTGGGGTGAGCTCGCGCCCGAGGATCAGGGGCTGTGGCCATCGGCGGCAGCGCGCACCGCCATGCTCACGAGGAAGTTCGCACATGCATCGGTCGAGCGTGTCTCGGTCGGTGATCCTATCCTCGCATCGACCTGGACGCCACCCGAGGATCCGTCGATCCACGTGAGGGACGTGTGGGTATTCCCCGTGCAGGTGAGCTTTGCCGACCCGGGGGCGCTCCGCCCCGCCGGAGTGGCGGCACTGTTCATGGCCCCGCTGCAGGTCATCACCGACCCTGGGTCAGGGCTGGCAAAGCTGCTCGGTGAGGGTCCGGAGTCCATCGATGCGCCGATCATCCTTCCGCTCTCGATCCCACCCGTCAAGCTCGACGTGCCGATCCTGATGTACCACCTCGTCGATCAGATTCCGCCTCGTTCGATCGAACCATCGACCTACGGCTGGAAGCTCGAGGTGGGTCTCACCACGTTGCCGAGCCAGTTCGACGCCCAGATGGCATACCTGGCGGGCATCCACGCCAACGCGATCTCGCTGCAGCATCTCGCCGACGCCCTTCTCTACGGACTTCCGCTGCCGCCGCATCCATTTGTGATCACCTTTGACGATGGACGGCTCAGTCCGTGGACGAACGCGGTTCCGCTGCTGCGTGAAGATGGCTTCACCGCTGTGTTCTTTCCGTGCACGGGATTGATCGGTCGAAAGGTCGGGCCGCAGACGTACATGACGGCGGCCGAGATCCAGGATCTCGCGGCCACCGGCTTCTCGATCGAGGATCACACGATCAATGACGACACGGACTTCTTCTCCGCGGGGCAAGGCACGCTCAACCGGCTCACCAATCGAACCAAGACCGTTCTTGAGAATCTCACCGGCGATCCAGTGCAATTTCTTGCATATACCGGCCTGTGGCCGTGGCCGCTGAGCACGCAAGGCGCCACCCAGGAGGCGTCGATGTTCGCAACACTGGCGAGTTACGGGTATGTCGGGGGTCTGCAGGATCTTCGCGTCGACAGTGACAGCGATGTCAGCACCGCGTTGTGGCAGCTCCCGCGAGTCCGCAGCGGGCTCGGGACAACCCTTTCCTTCTTCGAACACTGGTTCACCCCTCAGCCCGCCTGAGCTTGGCCTGACGGACCCCTGGGTATACTCCACCAACGATGAGTGACTCCGAGATGCTCGACGCCCTCGAGCGCGCGCTTGCCGCCGTCATCGATCCGGAGTTGCACAAGCCGATGCTGCAGCTCGGCATGCTGCGTGACCTTGCCATCGAAGGCGGGGTCGCCTCACTGCGGGTGGTGCTCACCACACCGGCGTGTCCGCTCAAGGACCGGATCCGTGACGACATCGACGCTGCTGTCCTGGGCGTGGTCCCAGGGATCACCCGAGTCGAGATCCGCTGGGATGCCGACGTGAGCTCCACACGAGGATTGCCCGGTCGTCAGGAGATCGCGGGAGTGCGCAACGCCATCGCGATCAGCGCGGGCAAGGGTGGCGTTGGCAAGACCACCGTTGCGGTCAATGTCGCGATTGCACTGCGTCTCGCCGGCGCGCGCGTCGGACTCCTCGACGCGGATGTGTACGGACCGAATGTCCCGATCATGCTCGGGATTCGCGAGCGACCGCATGCCGGTCCTGACGGCAAGATGCAGCCGCTCGAGGCGCATGGGCTCAAGGTCGTCTCATTCGGCACCATCCTCGATCCGGGACAGCCGGTGATCTGGCGCGGTCCGATGCTCGCCAAGGCGTTGCGTGAGTTTCTCTACGAAGTGTCGTGGGGTGAGCTCGACTATCTCGTCATCGATCTGCCGCCGGGAACTGGTGATGTGCAACTGAGCCTTGCGCAGAGCATGCCGATGACCGGTGCGGTCATCTGCACGACGCCGCAGGACGTTTCACTCGCCGACGTGAGTCGCGGCATCGAGATGTTTCGCAAGCTCAATGTCCCAGTCCTCGGAGTCGTCGAGAACATGAGCGGCTTCATCTGCCCGCATTGCAACGAGCGCACCGACATCTTTGGATCGGGTGGAGGACGTGACCTCGCCGCCCGATATGAGCTGCCCTTCCTCGGTGCGGTTCCGCTCGATCCGCGCATCCGCGGCGCGGACGGCGACGGTCGCCCAATCATGGCGGCAGCACCTTCGGGTCCGCTCGGCGAAGTCTTCCGCGATGTCGCCTCGCACATTGCGGCGCAGGTGAGTCAGGAGAACTTCAGCGCGGCCGCCGGCCCGGTGATGCCGTCCGGTCCGCGCCTACCCGTCGCTCCCTGACCTACCAGATCAGCGGCCGGCCTAGCCGCCGATAACCGCCTTCGCTGCATCGCGAACGGTTTGCAGCGCGCTCAGGTCGTCGGTGGCCGGCAGGTCGGGCGAGCCCGCGAAGATCGGGAAGCAGCCCTGC
>PKYW01000005.1 GCA_003132805.1 Candidatus Dormiibacterota bacterium
GTGGCGCCGAAGCCGTCCGCGAGAAGAGCGCCGGGTCCAGGCCGCCCTCACGGAGGAGCGCTTCCATCGCCTCCGCCTCGCAGGGACGGGCGAGGTGGAATCCCTGCGCCATCCCGCAGCCGAGCTCGTTGAGACGCTTCACCTGGAGCGGCAGCTCGACCCCCTCGGCGACCAGCGCAAGGCGGAGTGCCTCACCGTGGCGGACGACCGTCCTTGCCAACTCGCCGCTCGAGTTGGGGTCGCCGAGCTCGGCCACCAGCGGGCGGGCGATCTTCAGGATGTCGATCGGCAGACGCCGAAGGTACGCGAGCGAGGTGTACCCGGTGCCGACGTCATCGATGGCAACGTGGACGCCGGCCCGCTGCAGCGCGTCGAAGGTCGTGATCGCCCCGTGAAGATCCTCGAGGACCGCGTTCTCAGTGACTTCGAGGATCAGGCACGCCGGATCGACATCGATCCGGGCGAGGCACCTGGTCACGCGTTCGACGAGCGCGCCTCGACTCAACTCGCCCGCGGCAACGTTCACGGACATGGCCAGCTCGGGGGTGGCCGGGTAGGCGGTCTGCCAGCGCCGGAGCTGCTCGCACGCGGTGCGGATCACGTACTCCTCGATGCGATCGATCAGGCCGCAGTCCACCGCAACCGGCAGGAAGTGGAGGGGCGCGATCAGACCCCGCACCGGGTGCTGCCAGCGCACCAGGGCCTCCGCCCCGAGAATCTTGCCCGTGCGCAGCTCGACGATCGGCTGGTAGTGGAGCACGAACTCTCCCTTGTTCAGCGCCGATTCGAGCTCCTCAGCGAGATCGGGGTCCGCCGACCCGGACCCGGCGCCACCATGGATGCGGTAGGTACCGGAGCCTGCCTCGCGTGCGTCCTGTGCGGCCGCGGTCGCGTGGCGCAGGAGGACGGCGGCGCTCCCGTCCTCGGGGCTCGCGCAGGCGAGACCGACCGACGCACGCACCGCCACCGAGACGCCGTCGCTCACCACCGGGGCCGCGAGTGCCTCAACCACGCGCTGGGCGATCAGCTCCGCTTCACGAGGGTGGAGCACCTCGGGCAGCAGGAGCGCGAATTCGTCACCGCCGAGCCGGGCAGCGGTGTCGGTGCGCCGCAGGCACTCGTGAAGGCGATGCGCCACCTCGATGAGCACCGCGTCGCCGGTGGCATGCCCGTGCTCGGCGTTGATCCGCCGGAAGTCCTCGAGGTCGACCGAGATGACGCTCACGACGTGACGCTCGGGGTCGCGCTCGAGGAGGGCGCGCTCGATGCGGTCGATGAACAGCACCCGGTTGGCGAGTTGTGTCAACGGGTCGTGGAAGGCACGATCGGCGAGCTCACTCTGGAGTGCGGCGAGCCGGACGAGCGCATCGTGGAGTCGGCTGCGCTCGATGGTGAGCGCGACCAAATTTGCAAGGTCCTGGAGGTGCTGATCATCGGAACGGGATTCACCGCGATCCGACGCGTTCATCCCGAGTACCAGGTATCCCACCGTGCGCGCCTCATGGCGGAGGGTCACCGAGACGCCTCGCGAAATCCCGAGACGCATGCAGAGACGCGCCACCCACGGGTCTGACGCTGCCTCGGCGATGTGCACGACACCGTAAACCGGTGGCGTCAGTGCACCGTCCTCGTCGTCCTCGAGGTCGGTCGACCGCATGACATCGACGGGCTCGCCCCCGCGGACGGTGGTCCGAAACGCGGCCGCGGTGCCCGTCTCGGGAATGAGGGTGAGCTCAGCGCAGTCGGCGCCGAACCGCTGACACGCGCGCCGGAGAATGTCGACCGACGCGGCGTCGAGATCTCGGGATTCGAGCAGCGCGATCGAGGCGGTGTGCAGGAACCCGAGGCGCGTCCTTTCGCGACGGATCGCTGTCCACGAGATGCCCGCGGCCGCAAGGGCGATCAGCGCAAGCACCGGGAGGGCGAGCCAGTAGGGCATCGGTTACCCGAGCAACCTGAGCGGCATGACTTTCTCCGCGGTATCGGACACTGACTCGAGCCGGGAACGATCGATGCCTCCGTGGCGCAGCAACTGCTCGACCTCGACAGCGGGCAGCGGGTGACAGAGGTGATAGCCCTGACCGGCAAGACACCCGAGGCTGAGCAGGCGGGTCACCTGCGATGCGGCCTCGATGCCCTCGGCGATGACGTACAACTGGAGCGCGTCGGCTATGGTGACGATGGCGCGCGTGAAGTCCTCGTCCGCTCCACTGGCAAGGTCGTCGACGAATGGCTTCGCGATCTTGAGGATGTCGACGGGCAACCTGCGCAGATAGCTCAGGGACGAGTAGCCGGTGCCGAAATCGTCGATGGCGACGCGAATCCCGGCATTGCGCAACGCTTCGAGCTTGGCGATGACAAGCGCCGTGTCCTCGACGAACATCGACTCCGTCAACTCGAGGATCAACGTGTCCGGGGCGAGCCCCGACTCGGCGACGATGGCGAGCACGTCCTCGACGAAGGTGGGCGCATTCAACTGGACGACGGAGACGTTCACGCACACCGCAAGTGGCGTCGACTGCAGCTTCTGGAGCTGGAGTGTGGTTGCGCACGCAGTGCGCAGAACGAATTCGCCGAGCTGCATGATCAGGCCGCTTTCCTCGGCGACTCCGATGAACTCGCCCGGTGCGACGATCCCGCGCAGCGGATGATGCCAGCGCACCAGCGCTTCCACCGCGGTGATCTCACCGGTGATGAGGTTGACGACGGGCTGGTAGTGCAGGATGAACTGGTTGAGCTCCATCGCACGCTCGAGCTCGCCGCGAAGCTTGCGCCGGTGGACGACATCGCTCTCCATGCCAGGTGTGAACAGCACGTAGCGATTTCGGCCTGCACCTTTGGCGACGTACATCGCCACATCGGCGTGGCGCATCAGGCTCGCCGCGTTTGCGTCGATGCTGTCTGCAACTGCGATGCCGAGCGACGCGCGGACGATCACGGAAGTACCCGAGACGGTGAACGGCTCGCGGAGCACGTCGAGGACGCGGCGCGCGACATGCTCGGCCTCGATGGCGCTGTCGACTCCCTCGATGAGCAGCGCGAACTCGTCGCCCCCGAGGCGTGCAGCGGTATCCGGGCGGCGCAGGCAGGCGCGAATCCGCGCGGCCACCTCGACCAGCAGCGCGTCGCCGGCGGCGTGGCCGAGCGTGTCGTTGACACCTTTGAAATCGTCGATGTCGAGGAAGATCACGGCCACGCTGGCGGCGCCCTCGGCCTTGCGGCGCAATGCCTGGTCGATCTGCTGTCCGAAGAGCGAGCGGTTGGCGAGGTCGGTCAGCG
>PKYW01000109.1:0-2170 GCA_003132805.1 Candidatus Dormiibacterota bacterium
GCGAACTCGTCGCAGTTGGTCTTGCCGACACAGACCGCGCCGGCATCGAACAACCGCTGCACTGCCGTGCCGGTGTACGGCGGCTTGAATCCGCGCAGGATCTTCGAGCCGGCGGTGGTGTCGATGCCGTCGACGCAGAGCACATCCTTGAGCGCCATCGGGATGCCGCAGAGCGGCGATGCCGTGTCGGGATGTGCCTCGAGCGTGTGCGCAGCAGCGTCGGCCTGTGCCTCGGCGAGCTCGCGCGTGACCGCGAGATATGCGTTCAGGTCCTTCTCGGTCCGATCGACATGCGCGAGCGCCTCGTCGAGCAGTGCGCGAGGTGTCGTGCTGCCGTCGCGGAGCGCCGCCGCGAGCTGGGTGATGGTTCTAGCCGTCAAGTTCCGCGCCCTGGATGGCTCCAACCACGAAATAGTTGCCGTCCGACACGGGAGCGTTGCGCAGCGCTGCGGCGGCGCCGATCGGCTCCTCGGGTTCGTCGGCACGCATGACATTGACGAGGTCGCCAACCTGCGCGGTCTCCGCCAGCGACGACGTGTCGACCTGCTGCAGCCGTGCGATGTGGTCGAGAATCGCCTCCAGCTCGCCGAGCAGACGATCCTTCTCCGCATCGCTGAGGCCGACTCGGGCCAGCATCGCGACGTGGTCGACTTCGGGGCGAGAAAGTGTCATGGAGCGGCTATTATCCCGGCCGCTCGACTTCTTCGAGCGGCAGCCAGGTGAGCACGGTCTGCTCGGTCGGCGCGAATCCGGCTGAGATGTAGGCGGACAGCGCGGCCTCATTGTCACCGCGAGTCCACACGCACGCGAAGGTGACTCCGCGGCTGCGGATGAGTTGCATCGCCTCCGCCATCAGGTTTCGGGCAACCCCCCGCCCGCGCTCGCCCGGACGGACGTACAGCTCCGCGATCTCCGCCTCGAGGCCGGTGCCCGGGTCGAAGAGGACCACCCAGCACAGTCCGATCGCCTCCCCATCCGATGTGCGCGCCACGAGAATGTGGTTCTCGCCGGAGAACCGCGGAGACGTCGTGAGCCGTTCGCTCAGCTGGTCCGAGGTCTCCTCGGGGTGGTCATAGTGCTGCTGCTCGGCGAGTGCCAGGTCGACGAGCATCGCGCGAACCTGGACATCGTCGTGATCCTCGAGCGTTTCGATGCGGACGTCATCCAAATCTGCCATGGCGAGCCATTGTGGCTGCTCACCCCCCGGGATAACTCCTCGCCGGGACCCCGGAGCCGCTCGCGGAGCCGCTGGAACCGGTGCCGCTGCTGCCGGAACCGCCGCCGGTGAGGCCGTTGCAGAGCGGGGCCGGCTGCGTGACCGGAGCGCCCGCCGGATCAACGGGTTGCAGGACCGGCTTGCAGGGCAGGCCTGGCGGGACGCTGACGGGGGAAGGAACCGGGACGAGCACGCTCGGACCCGCGCTTCCACCTCGCTGCGCCCAGTTCGAGCCGTCCCACGTCCAGGTCTGGTCGAAAAGCCCGGTGCGGTGCGACGAGGTGCCGGAGCCGCCGAAGAGCAGCACCTCACCGGTCGCGGTGTCGTAGACCGACGACGCGCCACTCAGGCTTGGCGGCGTGCCGGCCGGGTGCACGCATGCCCAGGATCCTGTCCAGATCCATGTCTGGCCGTTGGCGGACAGCGCGACATCACTGTGCGTCGCGGGGTCGCCGACGAATGCGACGCCGGGCATGACGGGGCCGTTGTTATAGGTGGACACCTGCCGCCACGACGTGCCGGTCCAGATGCTCTCGTGCCCGGTTTCGTCCGCGGAGGGGAGCAGCGCGCCGTCGCGATTCACGCAGGGGACGGCCGCGGCCTCCGGTTGAGCGTCATCGGGATCGAAAGCGGCCAGCTTGTCGCTCACCGCGTCGTCGACGATCGCTGAGGTGAACGTCTTGAGTGCTCCGAGGTCCGCGCTTGACGCCATCTCCTTCCATTGGTGGCCGTTCCAGGTCCACGGAGTGGTGGTGACCCCCTGCCAAGGACAGATCGGCTGTGCGTCCGATCCCGGGCCCTGCATCGGGCACGCGATCAGCGGTAGCGCAACGCCGTCAGGCTCGGCGAACGGTCCGCGAGGCAGGAGCACGACATGCCCCGACACCGGGTCAGTCGCCAGCGCGCTCTCGGAGACGAGAAACGGTGTCGTCCCGGCCGCTTTCGACCAGTCGC
>PKYW01000109.1:2288-14782 GCA_003132805.1 Candidatus Dormiibacterota bacterium
GCGGGCTATCGAGTGCAGGAGGTGAGGTTGCGGGGTGGGCCTGGGTCCACGCCGAGCCGTTCCAGATCCACGTGTCGGCAAACGTCGTGGACCTGCCCTGACCGCCGAACAGAACAACCGAATGATTGGCGGCGTCGTATGCGATCGCCGCACCCGTCCGCGCGGGCGGCTGTCCGGTCGTCGATGCGGGGCCGGCTGCCGAGCCCGCTCCCGCGACCGCCCGGATCCCGAAGAACGCACCCATTCCAGCCCCGACGACCGCTACCACCGCGATGCCGACAAGCGGTCGCGACCAGCGCGAGCGTTGGACCTCGCTACTCATGGCCGTGACACGCGCGAGGTACCCCGCGGGTTCCCGCAAGGCGCTCCTCCGTAGACTGGAACTTCACGATGACCGAGACCACCGCGCAACCCAAGAACCCCGAGCGCCTCGAGCTCGAGCAGCTCACCGCGCTCCAACCCGGGCTCGCCCGCCTGATGCCCGAGATCGGCGCTCGATTCTGGAAGGCCTTCTACGCCGCCCAGGCGAGCAACTGGCCGCTGGCCAACTGGCAGCTCCGCGAGATGCGAAAGCTCCTTCGCCTTTGCGAGGTGACCCGCCCGAAGTACACCGACGATATCGAGGAGTGGATCGTCGACGACCTCGACCCGCTGATGACCGCGCTGGATGCTCACGATTTCGTTGCGTTCGAACGGCTCTATCACGAGGCGGTCGACTTCGCGAATGAGCTGCACCGCCGCTGGCAGAAAGAGTGGATCGTCTGGAAGCTTCCAGACACTCCACCGCCAGACCTGGATCTCACACCTCGAGGCTAACCGCTACGTCGGACCGTGATCGCATGATGGCGTCGCTGATTGAGCACGGCATTCGATCGCCACAGGTGCTCAACGCCATGGCGGGCGTGCCCCGGGAGGAGTTTGTGCTGGAGAGTGACCGCGAGCAGGCTTACGCAGACCGGGCGCTCCCGATCGACGCTCCCGGGCAGACGATCAGCCAGCCGCTGATGGTCGCCGTGGTCGTCGAGGCTCTCGAACTGCAGGAGGGGGACCGAGCTCTCGACGTGGGCACCGGCTCCGGCTATCAGGCGGCAGTGATGGCCGCGTGCGGGGCGCACGTCGTGAGCATCGAACGGGTGTCGTCGCTCGCGCAGACGGCAGCGGAGCGTCTCCGCCGGCTGGACTACGACGTGGAGGTGTTCGAAGGGGACGGAACGCTGGGGGTCCCGGAGCGTGCCCCCTTCGATGCGATCGCCGTTGGGGCGGCTGCGCCGCGACTCCCCGTGGCCCTCGCCCGCCAGCTCGTCGAGGGCGGGCGCCTGGTGGTGCCGATCACCGACAACCCCAATGGGGAAGAGCTCACCCGGCTGCGCCTGGTCAACGGGCGCTGGCAGACCGAGTCACTCGGACCGTGCCGCTTCGTGCCGTTGATCGGCGCCGACGGCTACGACGTCGCCGACCCCGGCTGAGCGCTGCCGGCCGGCTCGTCACCCGCCGGGACCCGGAACATCCTGATCCTCGACGAGCCTCCCGACCGCTCGACCGCCCTGGTCGCGGCATCGCCGAAGGCGCCGGAGAGCACTGTCACGAGCTCCTCGTTGGCGGGCGGCCGGTCCAGCTCGGGCCTCGACAGCGTGACCGCGTACTGATCGATCCCGTCGGGCCGGTTGGGGTATCGAGAACGGGTCACGCTCACCCGCAGCCCGAGCTCGGGGAGGTCGAGCTGGTGCCTGCCGGCCTCGCGTATGCCGTCCGGGTGGAGGTAGTCCTCGTCGGCTCGGAGGCGGAGATCCCGCAGTTGCTCCTCGATGGGTCTGGAGTCACTCATCCCCTACGTTTAGCATGTTGGCGGCGCGAGGTATTCGATAAGGGCAACGTCCGTCTGACGCGGCAATCGAAATTGAGTTATCAGTCCCGGAGGACATCTAAATGGCTAAAACAGTCGGTATCGATCTCGGCACCACCAACAGCGTGGTTGCAGTGATGGAGGGTGGCGAGCCCACCGTCATCGCCAACGCCGAGGGAGGCCGCACCACTCCGTCGGTGGTCGCATTCACGCGCACCGGCGAGCGCCTCGTCGGGCAGCTGGCCCGCCGCCAGGCGGCAGTCAACCCCGAAAACACCGTCTACTCGATCAAACGCTTCATGGGCCGCTTGCTGAGCGAGGTCAGCACCGAGGCCAAGCAGGTTCCATACAAGGTGGTGGCCGGCAAGGACGGCCGCGCCGAGGTGGAGATCAACGGCGAGCACTTCACGCCGGAGCAGATCTCCGCGATGATCCTGCAGAAGCTGAAGACCGACGCCGAGGCGTATCTCGGCGAGAAGGTCACCGACGCGGTGATCACAGTTCCCGCGTACTTCAACGACGCCCAGCGTCAGGCGACCAAGAACGCCGGGCAGATCGCGGGACTGAACGTCCTGCGCATCATCAACGAGCCCACCGCGGCGGCACTCGCGTACGGCCTCGAGAAGAAGGAGAACGAGAAGATCCTCGTCTTCGACCTCGGCGGCGGAACGTTCGACGTGTCGATCCTCGAGGTTGGTGAAGGCGTCTTCGAGGTGAAGTCCACCAACGGCGACACCCACCTCGGTGGTGACGACTACGACCGCCGCATCGTCGACTGGCTTGCCGACGAGTTCAAGCGGGACCAGGGCATCGACCTGCGCGGCGATCGCCAGGCCCTGCAACGGCTTACCGAGGCCGCTGAGAAGGCGAAGATCGAGCTGTCGCAGCGTCAGGAAACCGAGGTCAACCTCCCGTTCATCACCGCTGATGCCTCGGGTCCGAAGCACCTTGCGATCACGCTGTCGCGGAGCAAGTTCGAGCAGCTGACCGAGGATCTCACCGCACGCTGCCGCGGACCGTTCGAGGCAGCGCTCAAGGACGCGGGCATGACGGCCTCCGACCTCAACGAGGTCATCCTCGTCGGCGGGTCGACACGCATGCCGGTGATTCAGGAGCTCGTCAAGAGCTTCACTAACAAGGACCCGCATCGCGGTGTGAACCCCGATGAGGTTGTCGCAGTCGGCGCTGCCATCCAGGCCGGCGTGCTCAAGGGCGAGGTCAAGGACGTGCTCCTGCTCGACGTCACCCCGCTGTCGCTCGGGATCATGACCGAGGGCGAGGTGAACACCAAGCTCATCGAGCGCAACACCACCATCCCAACCGCGAAGACGCAGGTGTTCTCGACAGCGTCGGACGGTCAGCCGTCCGTCGAGATCGTGGTGCTCCAGGGCGAGCGCCCGATGGCGCGGGACAACCGCATCCTCGGGACGTTCAGCCTCGACGGCATCCCGCCCGCACCGCGCGGCATGCCCCAGATCGAGGTCGGCTTTGACATCGATGCCAACGGCATCCTCAACGTCAGCGCCAAGGATCGCGGGACGGGCAAGGAGAACAAGGTCACCATCACCGGTTCGACAACGCTCCAGAAGGACGAGGTCGAGCGCATGGTGAAGGAGGCCGAGGTCCACGCCGATGAGGACCGCAAGCGTGCCGAGTCGGTGGAGACGCGCAACCGCGCCGATGCCCTTGCCTACCAGGCCGAGAAGGCGCTCGCCGACGCGGGTGACAAGGTGCCGGCCGAGCTGCGCACCGACATCGAGACCAAGGTCAAGGCAGTTCGTGACGCAATTGCCAGTAACGACTCGGATGCGATGAAGAAGGCGCATGACGACCTCGCGGCTTCGATCCAGAAGATCGGCGAGGCGGTGTACGCACAGACGCAGCAGGCGCAGCCCGGAACGGATGAGCCGCACAGTGGCAACGGTGACGGCGGTGCGCCCGATGAGGGTGCCGGCGCCGGCGCAGGAACCGGTGGAGACGACGTCGTCGACGCCGAGTTCAAAGAGGTCTAACCACCAACTCCTGAGGCATCAAATGCGCCTGGCGAGGACGTCTCGTCAGGCGCATTTTCTTTGCCTGGTTAGACGGCCTACCGCCGCGGCAAGGCGTCGCGAGTCGATGCCGACGTCGGCGGCGACGGCATTGGCCCAGGAGGAAGTCCCGCGACAGTGGTGATCGACGTCTGCCCGCTCCCCCGCCCCTTGGGCACGCCTCGATGGAAGGCAGCCCGGAGCAGGATCGGCACCGCCGCCGACAGCACCCCGGTGAAGAACGTCAGCCCGTTGGGCAGGTGGTTGTAATCCGAGAGGCCGAGGTAGCAGAACAGCGCTGTCAGGAACGCGGCGATGATGATCACTGCCATGCCCACGACCAGGACGATCTCCTGGTTGCGCTCGTTCACGATTGGGTGGTCCGGCCGGCGCTGCTGGAGCATGCGGTAGATGTTCAGACCGGCCCAGGAGTTGAGCATCAGCCCGCTGACGAAGGCGAGGATGGAGATCGTGATGCGGAACTCGGGCAGGTTCTTGACGATGAATACCGCGATGTTGACCACGATCAGCGCAGCCGGGGTCAGCGCGCCGATCAACGGGATCGTCCAGCGCTTCAGGAACGGGCCGACGCCGCTACGCTCCGGCTGAGCCGTGGCGATTCTCGTAGGCCTCCGGCGGCGAAAAGGCATGCCGTAAGCGTACGGGTCGCGGGCTCCGCGGGCACGCCCATCCTCTCGAGTGGGCGGGATCGTTCGTCACTGCCCCGTTTCCGGACTGCGAGCGGTCACCCATTCGGCGCCGCCTCCGCCCCAATAGGCTCGACTCATGCGCGCGCGTCGGCCGGGCCGCGGCCTTATTGTCGGCAGGTTCGGGCTGCGAACCAGCCTCGCCGGACGCCTCCTGGCCGGCGGGGTCGTCTTCACCGCGGTCGTGATCGCCGGCGTCAGCGGCTTCCTGCTGGTGAGCCGCTCGCAGCAGACCAATGCGGGCGCGCTGTCGAACGCGGACAACCGAGCCGGCGTCGCCGGTGAGCTGATCTCGCGGGTCATCCAGCCGCAGGCGCAGTACGCGGCCACGGCGGTCGCATCGCTGACATCGCTCCAGCTCGCGCTCAGTGGGAGCAATCCGACGGCCCTGGTCGCGGCTGAGTTCAGCGACAAGCGGATCGTCGATCTGCAAGGGCTCGGGGTGGTTGTCCTCAACAGCACGGGCAGCATCCTCTACACGAGCGAGTGCGACAGCGTGAACCTGCTCGGGGTCGCACTGCACCCGACGACCACCGCGTGTGAGCAGGGTGCGATTCCTCACGTCACCGCCTCGCTCGCCTCGGTTCGCGACGCACTGAACATCGAGGCGGCGACCGCGTGCCAGCAGCCCAGCACGGTGATCGGGGCAAGCCCGGCGCTGCGCGCGCAGTGCCCATCGGGGGTCGAGGGAGTGGAGACGCTCGCCGGCGGCCTGCCCGCGCTGGACGTGGCCGTCCCGGTCTATGACGTCCAGGCCGGCACCGAAGCGCCGCTCGGCGTTGTCGTGTACAGCGCCCAACTGCAGACGCAGTTCGCCCGGTACGGCCCGGTCATCGGATACACGCCGGTATTCCTCAGCGCCGGCTCAACCGCGAGCCTCATCCGTTTCACCGGTTCCAACGACACCCCCACTCCGTCGGCCGCACCGCCGGCCATCAAGCAGGATGTGGCGCATCCCTCGTCCGGCCAGGTGGCTCATGCCATCTACACAGTCGGAGGAGTCGGGGCCGTGGCCGGCAGCTTCGTCCCTCTCGACGCGCCGGGTGGGACGAGCATCGCTGGGTACCTCGGCGTCGAGGTGCCACTGTCGATCTTTGCTGCCGGAACCGCTCAGGACGAGGCGACGATCGCGCAGATCGCATTCACCGCGCTTGTGGTGGTGTGCCTGCTCGTGCTCCTCTTCGTCGATCGGTTCGTTCGCCGTCCAGTCTCTCGACTCGAACGAGGCGTGGAGCGCATCGCCGACGGCAACTACACGACCGACATTCCAGTCACGTCTCGCGATGAGCTCGGGCGCCTCGCCGCAGGTGTCAACCGGATGCGCGAACAGATCGCCGGGTACATCGCGCACATCGATGGATCGGTCGGCCGGTTGCAGGAGGTGTCACGCGCACTGACCATGACCACCGGCGGCATCGAGCAGCTCCAGGATGCGGTGCTCGGCGCTGCCGACGCAATCGCCGGCGGATCCGCGAGCGCGACCGTCTACACCCGGCGCGGCTCGGAATTCCTGCGCATGCGCAGCCGCGGCCCCGAGATGCCGGACATGGCCGACACCATGCCGGTGGACGAGCTGAGCGCGGGACGCGCCGTCCGCCTCGACTGGGGTGGTCGGGCCGGAATCGCGGTGCCGATGCTGTTCCAGGAGGCACTCACGGGTGTGCTCGTGGTCGGTTCGGAACGCCCCGTCGCAGAAGGTGATGAGCGCGCCCTGATCACCCTCGCCAACAACGCCGCGGTTGCGGTTGAGAACACGCGCACCCTCGAACAGGAACGCGAGGCGGTGCGCAGGCTCAGCGAGTTGAACCAGTTGAAGAGCGACTTCCTCGACACCGCGCAGCACGAGCTGCGCACCCCGGTGCTCGCGATCCAGGGACAGATCGAGCTGCTCAATGTCGCGTGGGACAAGTGGGACGACGCGACCAAGCTCGAGATCGTGCGCGACGTCGACATCTCCGTGAAGCTGCTCGGCGAAACCGTCGAGAACATCGTGGACTTCGCACTGGTGAACTCCGACACGATCGACGTGCGCATGTCGTCAGCGGACGTCGCGGCAGCGATCAGAGACGCATCCAACGACGTGCGTCGCCACTTCAAGGACGGGTTGCCCGTCGAGCTCACCACCGACGTCCGCGGGACACCGGCGCTGATGGCGGACCCGTTCCGTCTCCGCCAGGTCCTCCGCGCGCTGATCGACAACGCCGTGAAGTTCACGCCGGAACGCGGCCACGTCCGCGTCAGCGCCGGTCCGGTCAAGGGGACGGGTCGCTGTCGCATCGAGGTGGTGGATGACGGCATCGGGATCAGCCCCGAGGCCATACCGCGCCTCTTCGATCGCTTCTACCAGGAGGACAACAGCCGCACGCGGCGCCACGGGGGCATGGGGATGGGCCTCGCTCTGGTGCGCCGCCTCTGCGATGCACACGGCGCGACAGTGACTGCGAAGAGCGACGAGATGCGCGGGAGCACCTTCACGATCCTCTGGCCGCTGGCGGATATCGACGCCGAACCGACGCCAAGCGCACTGTTCTTCGAACCGGTCCCGGCTGTCAGCAGCTAGCCCGAATCACGACGTCAACGCGCGGCTGACAGCCCCGGCGACAAAGGTCTCAGCGCGCTGAGACGGTCGCGAATGTCGGCCCCACGCTGGTCACGGGCAGCCCGTCCTCGAACACGACGTTGTTGGTTCGCACGGACGTGATGCGCGGGCCTGGCAGCAGGATGCCCGCGACATTCAGGGGATCGGTGGCCGAGACGCGCACCACTTCCGAGGAGCGCTCACGCCGCCGCACGCCGCGCAACTGGTCGACCGCTTCCGGGAGCGCGAACTGCTCACCAGCGAAGCCCGTGACAAAACGTCCGCCGCGCGCGGTGCCGCGTGCTTCCATGCGGCGCAGCGCCCACACAACGTCGCGCCACGGCAGCGCGATCGTCTCGCGTGCGACGACGTCGCGAAAGACGACTCCCCAGCGCACCAGTAACTGCTCGGCGATCGCCTCGGCGAGGGCATCGTGCTCCGCCACGGATGACACGCGCGGCACCAGCGACCACCGACCTTCACCGGACGAGTATCCGCTGACGCCGTGTCGCAGTCCACGGTGATGGGGGCGTGAACGCCCGAGCCCGCGGCTGACCAGCAGGCGCCGCACCGCACTGAATCCGTCCGCGGTGAGCAGGCCGCGCGCAACGCCATCCCACAACGCGTTCTCGACCTCGCTGGGGAGCCTGCGTGAGAGCGTGACGATGTCATTGGTGAAGAGCGCGCCGTGCTCGCGCAGCGCGTCGAGCACATCCAGGGTTGCGCCGGAAACCGGCTCGAGCGGCTGGGCATCACCGCGCACCGACTGGAGCAGCCACGGCAGGTCGGAGCGCATCACCAGCGTCACCGGTGTTGCTCGCGACGCCGAGGAGCTGCTTCGCGGCGGCGCAGCGGCGCCGGGTTCGTCGCGCACCTTCAACCGTGCCCATGCCACTTCTCCGGACATGCACAACTCGTCGAGCCACGCGCTGCGATACCCAGAGACGCGGCTCGGCAGGACCGTCTCCTCCCACACGCCGGCTGGGATCTCGAAGCCCTGCAGCTGCGCAATGGTGGCGGCGACGCCGGCACGGCCCTCGCGCTGCGTCCCGGGCGCAACTCGCTGCCAGCGCAGCAGGAAACGCACGAAATCCTGTGCGGTGACCGGTTCGATCTCCTGGCGCAAGCGCTGTTGCGTGTAGCCGTGAATGCGCGCGAGCAGCCTTCGCGCGCACCACTGCTCGTCACCGATGCCGGGGTCGAAGTGTCCGCGAATCACGAAGCCCTCGCCCTCGATCGCGGCGAGACCGATCGCGACATCGGATCGACGCATCCCCGTGCGCGCGCCAAGTGCGTCGACGGTCAACGGACCGCTGACTTCCAGATGTCCGCGAAGGATCGATGCGACGAGTGCATCACCGTCCATTGACGCAAGGCCCACACCGCGGGGCAGTTCGCCCGGGCGCGGTGCCAGCGTCACGTCCGGCCACAACGATTCGATTCCGGCAGCACGTTCGGTGGCGCACCAGAAGACTTCGCCGTCCTTCGTGACCGTGACAGCCCTGCCCCGCTCGACGAGCGCGTCGAACCACGTGGCCCACGCCGGCTCCGCCCGGGTCACCACGAGAGAGATGAGCAGGTCGTGCAACTCATCGTGATCACGCGGATCCGGTGCCGCCTCGGCGCGGACGCGCGCAATTGCATCGGGATCCAGTGCTGCAAGATCGCGCGCCTCGACTGGGAGGCCCCGGCGCAAGGTGATCGCCCGGCTTCGCCGTTCCTCAAGCGGGGCGTCGTCAAGGAACGTGTACGGCCTGCCGTTCACGATCTCGTGAGCGAGCGGGGACGGCTCCACGGTGTCGCGGAAGCTGATCTCGACTTCCTTGCGCTCGATGCGCATGACGAGCTCGCGAAGCGAATCGACGTCCATCACCTCGTGCAGGCAGTCGTACATCGTCTGGTTGACGAGCGGATGATCGGGTGCCTCGACGGGTCCCGTGGGGTTCTCGTTCTGGCAGGCGACGAGCTGTGGAAAGACCGCGCCCATGATGTCGTCGGACTCCAGTCGCTGGATGGGCGCCGGGTTCTTGCGTCCGCCCTTGAACCGCAGCACGGTCAGCGAGCGGTTGAGGTTCCAGCGCCAGCGCACCGCCCACATCGGGGCGAAGATCGCCGCTTTGCGCAGCGTCTCCTCCACGGTGTTCGAGGACAGGAACTTTGGAACGTCCTCGAGCGGGAAGCTGTGCTGCGGACCAAGGGACAGCAGCACGCAGTCGTCGCTGGCCGCCGCCTGCAGCTCGAAGTCAAACGTCGCGCAGAACCGCTTGCGCAGCGCGAGCCCCAGAGCACGGTTCACCCTGCCGCCGAAGGGCGCATGCACCACGAGTTGCATGCCGCCGCTGTCATCGAAGAAGCGTTCGAGAACGATGTGCTCGAGCGTGGGGACCACTCCAAGCGCGGTGCGGCCCGCCGCCAGGTATCGCACCACCATCGATGCGACATCGTTGTCGACCCCCGCGCGCTGCTCCACCCATGTGATCGCCTCGTCGGCACCGCCCTCGGCCAGTAGAGCCTCCACCCCGCTGCGCAGATCCGACACCTCGCGCGACAGCTCCTGGGTGCGCGCCGGCGCCTCACCGAGCCAGAACGGAACCGACGGTGGCGCTCCGTGCGCATCGACAACGCGGACCGTGCCGGCGACGACACGCCGGATCTTCCACGACGTGCTGCCCAGCAGGAAGATGTCGCCCGCCGACGACTCGATCGCCCAGTCCTCGTTGACCGTGCCGATGAAGGTGTCGTCCGGCTCTGCGAGCACTCGGTAATCGCCGGTTTCCGGAATCGCACCGCCCGACGTCAACGCGGCGAGCCGCGCACCGCGCCTCGCGCGCACCTCACCATTGATCTGGTCGCGGTGCAGATACGCGCCAACCCGGCCCCGGCCGGTGGGGATCCCGTCAGAGACCAACTCGACGATACGGTCGAAGTCCTCGCGGGTGAGGTCGGCGAAGGGGGCCGCCGTACGCATCAGCTCGAAGAGGTCATCCTCGCGCCAGCTGTCTGCCGCACACTCGGCAACGACCTGCTGCGCAAGGATGTCAAGCGGAAGGCGCGGCGGATGCACCGCGTCCAGTGCGCCGCTTCGCACGCCGGCGAGCAGTGCCGTGCACTCGACCAGCTCGTCGCGCGTCATCGGATACAGCCGTCCTTTCGGCATGCCGCCGCGGCTGTGACCGGAACGGCCGACCCGCTGCAGGAACGTCGCGATGCTGCGCGGCGAGGCGATCTGGCAGACCATCTCGATGGGCCCGATATCGATGCCCAGCTCGAGCGACGCCGTGGCGACCAGCGCGCGCAGCTCCCCTGCACGAAGCTGGGATTCGACGCGTTGACGGCGGTCTCTCGACAGGCTGCCGTGGTGCGCCGCAACGGCTTCATCACCGAGACGTTCGGCGAGCAGATGCGCGACCCGTTCGGCCATGCGCCGCGTGTTGACGAAGACGAGCGTTGTCCGGTGTGCATGGACGTGCGCGGCGATGGCATCGAGCACCTCGCCAAGCTGCTCGCGAGACGCCACAGCCTCGAGCTCGCCCGACGGCAGCTCGATCGCCACGTCGAGCGCGCGCCGGTGGCCGACGTCGACGATCGCACAGCGCGGACTGCCGTCTGCGTTGCTGCGCGACGGACCGGCACCAACGAGCAAGCGGGCGACCGTTTCAACGGGACGCTGGGTGGCCGACAGACCGATGCGCACCGGACGCGTTGCGCACAGACGCTCGAGACGTTCGAGCGTGACCGCGAGATGTGAACCGCGCTTGTCGCGTGCGACCGCGTGGATCTCGTCGACGATGATGGTCGTGACCGTGCTGAGCGCCGCACGGCTGCGCTGTGCGGTGACGAGTAGATACAGCGACTCCGGTGTCGTGACCAGGAAGTTCGGCGGCCGCTTGATCATCGCGGCGCGCATCGATTGCGTGGTATCGCCGGTGCGCACCTCGGCACGCAGCGCTGGCAGGGTCATCCCCAGCTCGGCCGCGACATCGGCGATCTCGCGAAGCGGCGTCTCCAGGTTCTGCTGCACGTCGACCGCGAGTGCTTTCAAGGGCGAGACGTAGACGACCTGCGTGGCACCCTCGACCACCTCACCGCGCTCGGCCGCGCGGTACAGCGCGTCGATGCAGACGAGGAACCCGGCGAGCGTCTTGCCCGAGCCGGTCGGAGCGGCGATGAGGGTGTTGTTCCCAGCCGCGATCAGTGGCCATCCCTCGCTCTGCGCGGGAGTCGGACCTTCGGGAAAACGGCGCTCGAACCACGCCCGCACCGCGGGGTGGAACCGGCTCATGTCGCTCATCTGGGACCGCTTATTCTACCATCCCAGAGAGAACAGACGTTCGGTCAGAGCGGCCCTTTCAGGATCTCACCGAGGCCACCACCGCCCGCCAGTCCGCCGAGCCCGCCGAGGACACCCAGCTCACCTTCGCCACGGTTGTGCTCCGAGCTCCGATCCTGCTCGGCCTCGAGGGCGAGTACGGCGCACAGAATGAGCAGGTCGTTCTGGCCCTCAACGATATCGACGCCATACGAGTCAGCGAGGCTGATCCACGCCTTGGACACCGTTGCGACGGTCTGGCCGTTCTCGGTGAGGATGAAATCGTGTCCCGCAAAGTTGCCGGTCATCTCCATGTCAGTGCCGCCGGCGACCGAGAGCGTCCACTTGGGATGGAATGGCCCGGAGAAGCGCTGATGCAGCTCCGCGGTGACTCCGCTCGCCAGCGTGATGTCGTAGGTGGCCATCAGCGAAACCAGCTTGCGGCTCACCCGGCCGACCTCGGTACCGGCCAGGTCGTTGACGAGCATCAGGCCGCGCAGGGTCAGCACCTTGCCGTCGACCTGCAACGCCGGTTGGCCGGCCTCGTTGAGGATGTCGTTGTCCTCGCCGAGGCGGAAGATCTTCTCGCGAACCTGGTACTTCATTGCCGCCTCCGGTGGACTCCCTCCCCGAATGCGTGGGCTCGCAGTCTAGCCGAGCTACCGAATGCTCAGAGAACTCGTGTCGGCAGCGCGGTTTCTCGGGCGGTGTCACCCTCGCGGCGGATCTCATACGCGAGCGCGCCTGGCGTCTCGGTGAACGCCTCGAAGAGATCGGTCCCGTGGTAGATGAGCCCGGCGCCGTTGTCGGTCGCGTACGTCAGGGGGAGCGTCCCGTCGGCCACGAGCCTGTGGATCAAGGGCCGCCGCTGCTCCTCCGCGTCGTGGTGCGGACTGTTGCCATACGGGAGGAATCCGAGCGCGTCGGTTACGGGTCGCAGGTTCAGACCAAACGAGTCCGTCGTGCCACCGACGTGCCAGCAGAGCGAGCCGGCCGACACCCCCATCAACACGACGCCGGCCTCCCA
>PKYW01000033.1:0-5545 GCA_003132805.1 Candidatus Dormiibacterota bacterium
TGCGACGTCGACCAGCCGCGCAACCTCGCCAAGTCGGTGACTGTGGAATAGTCGTCGGATGACGATGGTGGTCGGGGTCGATGTGACCGTCGTGGATCGCATCGCGGCCGCGCTGCAGCGCCATCCGCGGTTCGCCCAGCGCATCTACACCGAGGGTGAGCAGCGGTACGCCGCCGCCAAGCCCGAGCGATGGGCGAGCAGGTGGGCCGCCAAGGAGGCGGTCAAGAAACTCTACGGTTCGATGGGCGAACGCATGCCGGCGTACAAGGACATCGAGGTGGTCCGCCGCCGTGGTGGCCCTCCCCAAGTCCACGTTCGCGGCGAGCCGACCGATATCGCGCTGTCGCTCACCCACGATGGCGGTCTGGCCATCGCGGTTGCTGCCAACCAGATCCGCCGCCATCGGCGAGAGCTGCCGGTTCCGCCCGCCGACCTCGTGCTCGCTGAGCGTCCCGAGGATGGGCACAAGGGCACGTTCGGCCGGGTTCTGGTGGTCGCCGGTTCCAAAGGATTCACCGGTGCGCCCCGGCTCGCCGCGATGGGAGCCGCGCGCGGCGGTGCCGGTTTGGTCGAGGTGTGTGTCCCGGAGGCGATCCATTCGATCGTTGCGACCGGGTGTCTCGAGGTGATGCCCACGCCCTTGCCGGACGCGGGCACCGGCGTGCTGCATCCGGACGCCCTGCCGACGGTGCGTGAGCGTCTCGGCGCCGCGGACGCGCTGGTGATCGGTCCGGGTCTTGGTCGCGCGCCGGAGACGGAGAGCGCACTCCTGCAACTGCTGGTTGGACTGCCGTGCCCCGCGGTGGTCGACGCGGACGCGCTGAACATCGTTGCGGCGTCGGGGTTCGACCTGAAGGTCGCCGACCAAGCGGTGGTTGTGACCCCGCATCCCACCGAGATGGCCCGGCTCGCGGGTACCGACACAAAGGCCGTGCAGGCGGATCGAGTCGGAACCGCAGAGCGATACGCGCAGGAACACGGCGTGGTCGTCGTGCTCAAGGGCGCCGAGACCGTGGTGGCCGCGTCGGATCATCCCACCCACATCGACACCCACCACGTCGTTGCACTCGCGACCGGCGGCACCGGCGATGTGCTCGCCGGCCTGATCGGCTCGATGCTTGCGCAGGGGCTCACAGCCTATGAGGCGGCCATCGCCGGGGTGACCGTTCACGCGCAGGCCGGGCTGATGGTGCAGGCCCGGCGGGGACGCGCCGGGGCACTCGCCTCGGACGTGATCGACTCGCTACCGGCGGCTCAGGAGCTCCTGCGGCAGGCGCTCGAGGCGGCTACTGCCCGTAGATGAAGCCCTCGATGTCGGCGCTCGTGTTGCTGATGACGCGGTAGTCGACACGGTTCCAGCCGGCGAAGTTCATCTCTGAGAGCTCGAAGGACCCTGCCGGGATGCCGTCAGCCGGTCCGACCGCCTCCACGTAGGCGACGTGGCCCTCGGGGCTCACGCCGTCCATGCCGGGGACGAACACAACGATCGCCCCGGCGACCGGGAGCTTGCCTTCCTTGTATCCCATCGCNNTACGCGAAGTGGTTGCCGCACGAACCCGATCCGACGTGTGGGCCCGCTTCGACAAACGCGATCTGGTTGTCGATATTGGCGATCTCGCCGGCGACAGCCTTGGCCGGACCGGAGAGGCCGGAGAAGACGGTGTTGCGATCTTCGAGCAGGACCAGGAACTTGTCACTCTGCGCAGCGAGCTGACCTTCGAGGGCATTTGCCGCCACCGCGTCGGCGCTGATCGATTTCTGCTCCGCGACGATCGCCTGGTTGGCACCTGCAAGACGCTCGACGAGGTTGAGAACCTGTTGCGACACCTGGTTCGCNNGCGGTCGCGTTGTTGCTGTTCAGCTGGCTGCTCAACGACAGCAACATCGCGTTGAGGTTGGCAAGCTGCTTGCGCTCGTTCAACACCTTGGTCTGCTGGGCGTTGAACAACGCCTCCGCCGAATTGACGGAACCACCCGCTGCCGCAAGGCTCGGTTGCATCGCGGCGAGCTCTGCGATGAGTTGCGCGCGCCGCTCCTGCAGCGCTGCGATTGCAGAGCTCGGCGCCTGCGCGCCGTTTGCCTGAGTGTTGGGGATGGTTCCGATTCCGGTGGCCAGAAGGGTGATGACGCCTGCCACTGTCAGGGTCACCTTCCGGCTCCACGTCAAAATAGGCATCCTCCGTGTCATCTCGCGACCGCCCGAACGAAGCATCGCCGGGGTCCCCGCCGCGCACCATAGCGAGCCTGGTGGTCCGAGTGCAAGCCGTAAGACGCCCGCCACCGTACCGTGGAGGCACGGCCCGTATATTGCGGACCTGTGACGTTGGGAACACATCCGACCGCCGAGCGCGCCTTCGACGAGGGCGGCCCGACGCTGGCCGACACCGGTGAGCGGGCGCTGCTGCGGGCGCTCGCCGAGATCGCCCAGACCTCTTTAAGGGCGCTGGCGGTCGGACCGGGGGACGACGCCGCCGTGTGGTCTCCGGAGCCGGGGCGTGACCTCGCCGTCAGCCAGGACGCTCTCGTGGAGGGAGTCGACTTCCGGCGTTGGTGGATCAGCCCGCGCCGGCTCGGGGCTCGTGCGCTCGCCGTCGCGCTCTCTGACCTGGCCGGGATGGGCGCCACCCCGGTGTGGTGCTCCGCGACGCTCTGCGCGCCAGCAAGCACCGGCTTGGAGGATGTACTCGAGATCCAGCGCGGGCTCTGCTCCGCGGCGACCGCCGCGGGCTGCGCGCTGGCTGGAGGCGACGTCAGCGCGATCGACGGGCCGCTGGTCATCGATGTCGTGGTCGGAGGGACGCTCATGCCCGGAGCAGTGTTGCGCCGCGACGGCGGTCGTCCCGGGGACGTTGTGGTGGTCACCGGAACGCTCGGCCGGGCCGCGGCGGGGCTTCGCCTGCTGCTCGACGGCGGTGATGTGTCCGCGCAGGAGCAGGCCTGGGTGGACGCCCAGCTATCGCCGGTGGCGCGCATCGCCGAGGGGCTGCAGCTGATCACGGCCGGGGTCCGTTGCGGTGGGGACATCAGCGACGGGCTGCTCGTGGAGCTCGAGCGGATCACCGACATGTCCGCGTGTGGCGCCGAGATCTGGCTCGATCAGCTCCCGGTCGAACCGGCGCTGGTCTCGGACTTCGGCGCTGCCTGGCCCGACCTCGCGGTGGGTGGCGGCGAGGACTTCGAGCTGGTGGCGGCACTTCCGCGCTCCGCCGTGCAGGCATTGGTCGCCTCNNTCCGGGGTCGCGGTGCTCGATCGGGAGGGTGGCACTAGGCTGCCACCGCCGCGCACGACCTCGCGACACTTCTCATGAGCGATCTCGTCGCAGCCGTCCGCTGCTCGACCGAGCTGGAGACGCTGGCACTGGGCGAACGCATCGGCAGGCGCGTCCAGCCGGGCGACCTCATCCTCCTCAGCGGGCAGCTCGGCGCCGGCAAGACGGTCCTGGTGCGCGGGATCGCGACGGGCATGGGCATCGACCCGGCCTTGGTGCGGTCTCCGACCTTCGTGCTGCACCACGTGTATCGCGCAGGTCCGAAGGTGCTGCACCACCTCGACCTCTACCGTCTCGGCCCCGGTGCGGACATACGGCTCCTCGACATCGACGAGATGCTCGCTTCCGGCGGTGTCGTCGTGGTGGAGTGGGGCGAGCACGCTTCGCGCGAGCGGGACTCGCCCGCGAGCATCAGCATCGACATCGACGCCGACGGCGCACGTGTGATCAGCCCGCCCGCGGGTGTATCCGAGCGCCTGGCACGCGCATGGGAAGACGAGACTCGATCGTGAGCGTGCTCGCCATCGATACCTCATCGAGGTCGCGCGTCGTGTGCGTGCTGGCATCGGCCACCGGGGAGTTGCTCGACGCAGAGGTCGTTCGCGAGCAACCGGTCGCTGCCTCGTTGCCACCGATTCTCGGACGCATGCTCGCCGGGGCGGATACGGCCGTGGTTGTGGTGAGCGGGCCCGGGACGTACACCGGGGTTCGCGCGGGCATGGCCAGTGCGCTCGGCATCGCCCACGCGCGCCAGCTGCAGCTGTACGGCGTCGGCTCGCTCGAGGTTGTGGCCAGTGGTGACCCGAACGCTCACGCCGGGGACTGGGTCATCTCCGACGCGGGGCGTGGGGCGCTCTACGTCGCGCGCGTCGGCGACGCGGCGCACCCGTCACGTGTCCTCGAGGACGGCTTCGACGCGGGCGCCGCGCGTGTCCTGAGCAGCGACAGCACAGGCATTGCGGGCGTTGTGCTGGTGGATCCGGCACGTGCCCTGGCGAGTGCCGTCCCGCTCGCACTGTCCCGGCCGCCGCTCGACCGCGCCGGGCTCACCGCTCTCTACCTGGATTGACTACCCACGCTACAACCGGCGGCGTCCGAGGAGGCTGGGATGGTCGAGACCGCGGATCCCGCGCCGGATGGTCACGCGCACTCGCCGGCTTCCAATGGCCCGGTTATGATGAAGACACTGACCCAATCATTGTTTTCAGGGTATTCATGCAGGTCGTTCCTCGCCTCTCAGTCGAGCCGATGCGCTACGAGGACATCGCAGCCGTGCAGGCAATCGAGCGCCAGGTCTTCGCGTCCCCGTGGCCCAAGAACGCGTACGCGAGCGAGCTGTCGCAGAACCGGCAGGCTTCATACATCGTGCTCCGTCAGGACGGCGACCTCGTCGGGTATGCGGGCCTCTGGCGCGTGGCGCTCGAAGCCCATGTCACCACCATCGGCGTGCGCGCCGGGGATCACTCCAAGGGATACGGGACGGTGCTGTTCGCGGCGCTCGTGCAGCGCGCCTACGCGCTCGGGGCGCGCTGGATCACGCTCGAGGTGCGCGACACCAACGACCACGCGATCCGCCTCTACGAACGCTTCGGTTTCAAGGCGATCGGCCGCCGGCGCGGGTACTACACGGACAACGGCGAGGACGCGGTGATCATGTGGAGCGACAGCATCCACGCGCCGGAGTTCAAGCGCGGCTTCAACGCGATCCTGAGCGGCCTCGACGTGGCCGGGGTCGGGGGCGCGCCGTCGATGGAGTACCCGTCGGCCTGAACCTCCTCGCCATCGAGACCTCCTGCGACGAGACCGCGGCGGCGGTGCTCTCGGACGGCCGCGAGATCCGTTCCTCGATCGTGTCCTCGCAGATCGCGCTGCACGCGGTCCACGGTGGTGTCGTGCCCGAGCTGGCCGCGCGAGCGCATCTCGAAGGGCTTGCCACAGTGGTCGACGCGGCCCTCGCGCCGGTCGAGCGTGGCTGGGACGCCATCGACGCAGTCGCGGTGACGCGCGGGCCCGGCCTCGCCGGCTGCCTGATCGTCGGCACCATGTATGCGACCAGTGCCGCCATCGCACGCGGCCTGCCCATCGTCGGCGTCTCCCACCTCGCCGGCCACGTCTACAGCGCGTGGCTCGCCGACCCCGACCTCGAGCCGCCCTACCTGGCGCTGCTGGTGAGCGGCGGCCACACCGAGTGCGTGGTCCTCCGCGAGCACGGCATGGCCGAGCGGCTCGCCGCCACGCGAGACGATGCCGCCGGCGAGGCGTTCGACAAGGTCGCC
>PKYW01000033.1:5597-16036 GCA_003132805.1 Candidatus Dormiibacterota bacterium
CCTCAGGTGGTCGCGGACCTCGCAGCCGCCTTCCAGGTGGCGGCGGTCGATCAGCTCGTCGCCGGCCTCGAGGTGGCGGCCGACCGCAGCGGCGCGACCACCGTTGCGGTCGTCGGCGGCGTCGCCGCGAACAAGGCGCTGCGCGACGCGGTCAACGCGCGCTTTCGCGGGCTGCGCGTCGTCATCCCACCCTTCGACCTCTGCACCGACAACGCGGCGATGATCGCCGCCGCCGGCTGGCAGCGACTGCGGGTCCACGGGCCTGACGTGCCGGGCTTCGACGTCGACCCCTCGCTCGCGGAGTGCGCGTAGATTCCATCGGCATGAGCGAAGCCGAACCATCCCTGCAGCGCTCCGAGACCGCCGAGCGATACCTCGAGGCGATCTACTACATCGAGCACGAGGGCGAGGTGCCGCGTCCGGGCCGTCTCGCCGAGTGGCTCGGGGTCAGCGCGCCGACCGTGACCGTCTCCCTGCAGCGGCTCGCGCGCGATGGCCTCGTCCGGATCGCGGAGGACCGCTCAGTGGAGCTCACCGGTCCCGGCGCCGAGGCTGCGGCGAAGATCGTCCGCCGGCACCGCATCGTCGAGCGATGGATGACCGACGTGCTCGGCCTCGACTGGGCGACCGCCGACCTCGAGGCGGCGCAGCTCACCCACGGGATGTCGGACGTCGTGCTCGACCGGCTCGACGATCAGCTCGGCCGGCCCACCACCTGCCCGCACGGCAACGTCATTCCCGGCCGGACACCACCGGAGGGCCGCCCGCTGGTCCGGCTCGTGGATCTTGCCGACGGCGAGCACGCGCGGGTGGCGCGGATCTCGGAGGTCGCCGAGCACGAGGCCCCGCAGCTGCTCCACATCCTCGACCAGCGCGGGATCGTCCCCGGAATCGACGTCGGAGTCGTGGGCCGATCACCGGCCGGGTGGCGGCTGCAGGCCGGCAAGGGGGAGTTCGAGATCGACCGGAGCACGGCGTGGGCCGTCTGGGTGGAGTCCCCAGGACCATTAGATTAGGCTAAGCTAACCGGCGATTACGCGCCATCCGTTCTGTCCAGGGGAGCCGCGGCCATGCTCGGAAGCCTGCTGATCTTTGCGAGGGAGGGCCTCGAGGGCACGTTGATCTGCTCCATCTTGCTCACCTACCTCGCCGCGGCAGGCCGGCGCGATCTGTTCCGCTACATCTTCCTAGGCGCCGGTGCGGCCGTCGTGCTGGCCACAGCGGCCGGGATCCTCCTCTGGATCACCTTCCACGGGTCGGCGTACATCGGCTCGACCGGGCAGGACTGGTTCGAGACGGGCGTCTTCGCGGTCGCGGTGTCGGTCCTCACCTACATGACGTTCTGGATGCGGCGCCACAGCCGCAACATGGGCAGGGAGTTGCGCGAGAAGGTCGCCGGGGCGGTGAGCGGCGGCTCCGGCATCGCGCTTGGTCTCGTTGCCTTCGTGACGGTCGGTCGTGAGGCCGTCGAGACGGTGATCTTCCTGCTCGCGATCGCATACACGAGCTCGCCGATCCAGCTCGTGATCGGGGCCGTCATCGGCCTGGCGATCGCGCTCGGGGTGAGCTACGCGATGTTCCGGGTGGGTCTCCGCCTCAATCTCGGACGCTTCTTCGCCATCGTGGGTAGCCTGCTGATGGTGGTCGCTGCCGGGCTCCTCGCCGACCTTGTCCAGAATCTCCAGGGCCTCAAGGTGCTTCCCGGCGCCTCGGCGACGCTCTGGAACATGAGTGGGACGCTCCCGGACGACACCGGCGTCGGCGATGTCCTCCACGGACTGGTGGGCTACAGCGCCGCGCCTACTGTGCTCCAGGCGGTGGTCTGGGCCGTCTTCCTCGGCGTGGGACTGACGCTCTTCCTGCGCCCGGTGCGGCGTCCCGCTTCGAAGCCACCGTCCAATCCCGCCCTCGCCGTGTAACGACCCTTCCGATTCGGGGCTGCGGCTTGCATGGTTGGCACTCAGTTAGGTAGAGTGTTAGCAGTCACCCACCCAGAGTGCTAAGAATCCAGGAGGTCCCATGTCCCTCAAGCTGCGCCCCCTCGCCGATCGTGTCGTCGTCAAACCGGTCGAGCGTGATGAGATGACCAAGAGCGGCATCCTGCTGCCCGACACCGCGAAAGAGAAGCCCCAGGAAGGCATCATCGAGGCCGCGGGCAATGGCCGCTACAACGAGCAGACCGGCGTTCGCGTCCCGCTCGATGTCAAGGTCGGTGATCGCGTGATGTACGCGAAGTACGCCGGCAGCGAAGTCAAGATCGACGATGTCGAGTACCTGATCCTCGGAGAGAAGGACATCCTCGCCGTCGTCGAGAAGAACGGCAAGAAGTAAGTACCAATGGCAGCAAAGCAGCTTCGTTTCGAGGCGCCCGCACGCGCGGCACTCGCACGCGGCGCGGCGGTTGTCGCCGACACCGTCGCGGTGACACTCGGACCACGCGGTCGCACCGTGGTGCTGGACAAGAAGTTCGGCCCGCCCCTGATCAGCAATGACGGGGTGACGATCGCGCGTGAGCTCGAGCTCGAGGATCACTTCGAGAACATGGGCGCGCAGCTGCTCAAGGAAGTGGCGATCAAGACCAACGACATCGCGGGCGACGGCACCACGACGGCCACGGTGCTGGCCCGGTCGATGCTCGACGAAGGCCTGCGCAACCTCGCCGCGGGCGCTCCGCCCAACGAGTTGCGCCGCGGCATGATGGCCGCGTGCGACGCCGCGGTGGAGTCGATCCGCGCACGGTCGCACCCGGTCAAGGGCGGCGACGACATCCTTCGCGTTGCCACGATCAGCTCGGGCGACGCCGTCATCGGCGCCATGATCGCGGACGCCTTCGACAAGGTGGGCAAGGAGGGAGTGGTCTCGGTCGAGGACGGCACCGGCATCGAGACCGAGGTCGAGGTGGTCGAGGGGATGCAGTTCGACCGCGGCTACATCTCCGCGCATCTGGTCACCGACCTNNCTGCTGCCCAGCCTCGAGCTGGTGATGCGCGCGGGGCGTCCGCTGCTCATCGTGGCCGAGGACGTCCAGGCCGAGGCACTCGCCACGCTGGTGGTCAACCGCGCACGCGGCACCTTCAGCGCCATGGCGGTCAAGGCACCTGCATTCGGAGAGCGTCGCGAGGCGATCCTCCAGGACCTCGCCGTGCTCACCGGCGCGACCGTCATCAGCGAGAAGACGGGCTTGCGCCTTGACGCGGTGCGTGACGACCAGCTCGGAGTCGCCGGGCGGGTCACGGTCACCAAGGACGACACCACGATCGTTCGCGGTGGCGGATCCAAGGCAGCCATCGAGGCTCGCAACGCCGAGATCCGCCAGCAGATGGAGGAGACCACCTCCGACTGGGATCGCGAGAAGCTCCAGGAGCGGCTGGCACGCCTCACCGGAGGGGTCGCAGTGATCACGGTCGGCGCGGCGACCGAGGTGGAGATGAAGGAGCGCAAGGCGCGCGTGGAGGACGCCCTTGCGGCCACCCGCGCGGCGATCGAGGAAGGCGTGGTCGTCGGTGGAGGAGTCGCGATGCTGCGCGCCATCCCCGCAGTCGAGGCGCTCAAGCTCGAGGGGTCCGCGCGTGTCGGCGCCGACATTGTCGCCCGGGCGCTCCGTGAGCCGCTGCGCATCATCGCCCAGAACGCCGGCCTCGAGGGCCAGGTGGTGGTGAACGAGGTCGCCGCGGCCAAGGGCGACCACGGTTTTGACGCCGCTACCGAGACGTACGGTGATCTCACCAAGGCGGGCATCATCGACCCCACCAAGGTTGTCGTGTCAGCGCTGGTTCATGCAACGTCGATCGCCACCATCGTGCTCAGCACCGATGCGCTGATCGCCGATGCGCCGGAGAAAGAGGAAGCCGCAGCGGGCGGCGGCCATTCCCACGGCGGTGGTGGTATGGGCATGGACGACGACGACATGGACTTCTAGGGTCGGCAGACAACCTCGTCTTTGCCCTGGTGGCGTGGCTGCCGCGGATGTCCGTGACCTCCGCCGGTGTCGTACCGTTGCCATGGTGATGTACCGGCCACCATTGCAGCGCGCGATCCGCTGACATGTGCGGGATAACAGGCTTCTGGGGACCGCCTGACAGGGCGTTGCTCGAGGCGATGACGCTCTCGCTCCGGCACCGCGGTCCGGACGATGACGGGTTCTTCGAAGATGCCACCGCGTCGCTCGGGTTCCGCCGCCTCAGCATCATCGACCTCGAGCACGGCGCGCAGCCGATGTCGATGGACGATGGGAAACTTCAGATCGTCTACAACGGCGAGGTCTACAACTTTCGCGAGTTGCGCGCCGAGCTGGAGCCCCTCGGCCACGTCTTCCAGACGACCTGCGACACCGAGGTCGTGCTGCACGCGTACGCGGAGTGGGGAACAGACTGCTTCCGCCGCTTCAACGGCATGTGGGGCCTCGCGATTCTCGACGAACGCGCCGATGCGCCTCGGCTTGTCCTCGCGCGTGACCACTTCGGCATCAAGCCGCTGTTCTACGCGCGACATCGCGGCCGCGTCGTCTTCGCGTCCGAGATCAAGGCGATCCTGCAGGACGAGACGTTCCCGCGCGAGGTCGATGAGCAGCAGATGTACGAGTACCTGCGTTTCGGGCTCTTCGATCACAACGACGGGACGTTCTTCCGCGGGATTCGCCAGGTGCCGGCCGCCGCATTCGCGGTGATCGAGGGCAGCACGATCTCCGAAGCGACGTACTGGACTCCACGGCTCTCTGAGGACGGTGATGCGAGCCCGGAGACATTCCGCGCGATGTTCGAGCGCGCGGTCCAGCGCCGGCTCGTTGCTGACGTGCCGGTCGGGATCTGTCTCAGTGGCGGGCTCGACTCGTCCTCCATCTGTACGGTGATGGCGCAGCAGCTCCACGACCATGTTCGCGACACGGAGTCGCTCGGTGACCGTCTCAAGACCTTCTCGGCGGTGTTCCCCGGTGACCGCATCGACGAGAGCTCGTACATCAAGAGCGTGCTCAAGGTGACCGGCGCCGACAACAGCGAGGTTCAGCCCACCGACCAGGATTTCATTCGCGAGCTCGAGGCGTGGGTCTGGCACATGGAGGAGCCGATGGTCTCGTCGGCGCCCTTTGCCATGTGGATGGTCATGCGCCTGGCGAGACGCGAGGTGACCGTCACGCTCGACGGTCAGGCGGGCGACGAGTTGCTGGCGGGATACGACCATTACCCGTACGTGCTGCTGCGCCAGCTGCTGCGCGAGCGCCGGTATGCGGAGTTCGCACGCGAGGCATGGCTGCTCCGCGATATCGTCACGCCGCTCGTGCGCCGGCGCTTGCGCGAGCGCGGTCAGCGAGTCGATGTCGCGGCGATGCTCTCGCCGTCGTTCACGCGCGGACGCAAGCCGCCCGCTGACGATCGCGTCGCCGATGACCTGAAACGCCGGCTGCTCCAGGACTTCCGCACCTACAGCCTGCCGCCGCTGCTCCGCTACGAGGACCGCGCCTCGATGGCGCATTCGCTCGAGGCGCGGTTGCCCTACCTGGACCAGGAACTGGTGGATTACATCCTCACGCTGCCGCGCACNNGTCCTGCCCCGCAAGGTCGAGGCACGTCGCAAGAAGATCGGATTCACGACACCGGAGTTCCGGTGGTACCGGCGCCAGCGCGCGGTGCTGCAGAGCCTGATGCGCTCACCGTCATTTCGCGCCCGTCCGTACTGGAAGGCGGCCGCCGTTGCCGAGAACTTCCGACGGGCGTGTGCAGGTGAGGTCGAGGAGTCGATGTTCTTCTGGCGCGCCGTCAACGCGGAGGTGTGGCTGCGCGTCTATATAGACGGCACCACGCGCTCGCTCGACACGCACAGCTACGAAGGTGGCTTCGTTCGCCGCGGCGATCGCGCCACCGCGAAGACGCTCGCCAATGGCGACGGGCTGCTCGACGGCGCACGCCTCAACTGGGGCCGGCACCTGTTCCTCGAGGACAAGGGACGCATCTGGGCGCGCTTCCCGGTGCGATCGGCGCTCATCAAACCGGGCGACGACTTGCTCGAGGCGATCGGCGGCGGCCTCGAGCGTCTCAGCGCCGACGGCATCGAGGTCGAGGACGGCGATGTCCTGCTGGTGAGTGAGAAGGCCCTGGCGATCAGCCAGGGACGTTCGTATCCCATTGACGACATCCCCGTGTCGCGCACCGCCCGCGTGCTCTCGCGCTACGTGAGCCACGAACCGACCGGCGTCGGGCTCGCGCATCCGACCACCATGCAACTGGCGATCGACGAGGCCGGTGCGGGGCGGATCCTGCTGGCCGCCGCTGCAGCCGCGGCGACCAAACCGCTCGGCATGCGCGGTGTCTTCTACCGCGTGGCCGGCCACGGNNCGGGTTGGGGTCGCGATCATCGATGCCAACGACATGGCGGCCGAGGTCTTCGCATCGGTCGGCGTCGAGGCCGAGGCGGTTCTCGCCATGATTGCCGATAACCCGCTGGGTCAGTCGGACGAGCAGACGCCGTTCGGCCTGGTCCGCCGGGTCGCCCCGGCAGGTATCGCAACACCTGCTCCGGAGCGCGTGCCGGTCGGAGCGTGAGCGTGGGCGAGACCGGCGAACTTCGCTGGGCGGAGGTCGATGTCACCGCCCTGACCCGCAACGCCGAGGTGATCGCAACGCTCGTGCGCCCGGCGGCGGTGATGGGGATGGTGAAGGCGAACGGCTACGGGCACGGCATCGCGATTGCGGCGAGAGCGGCGCTCGACGGCGGCGCAACCTGGCTGGGCGTGTACACGCCGGAGGAGGCGCTCGGCCTGCGAGCGGCCGCGTTTGACGCGCGCATGCTCGTGGTGGGCTGGAGCCCACCTGCGATGCTCGATGCACTGATCGCTGCGCAGGTCGACGTGACCGTCCTCGATGCCGATGGGCTTGCTGCGGTGGCGGGGGCCGCAGCCGGGCGTCGACCGCGGGTCCACCTCAAGATCGACACGGGCCTGCACCGGCTCGGCGCATTGCCCGAGCAGTTGGACGCGCTCGCAGACGCGGTGCGCGCGGCAGGTGATCGCGTCGAGGTGGCTGGCATCTTCACGCACTTCGCCGATGCGGCCGACGACGTGGCTTTCACAGTCACCCAGCACGGCGTCTTTCTCGAGGCCGTCGACGCACTCCGGCCGCTTGCTCCGGAGGCGCTGCTCCACACCTCAGGTAGTGCGGCCATCCTCGCGCATCCGGCGATGCACCACGACCTGGTGCGCGTCGGGATCGCCTTCTACGGATACCCACCGGTGCCAGCTCCCGCATCGCTCCGGCCCGCGATGCACGTCTTCTGCCGCGTCGCCCAGGTGCGCACCGTTGCCCCCGGTGAGAGCGTCGGCTACGGGCGCACCTGGCGAGCCGAAGCAGCAACCCGGATCGCCACCGCAACCCTCGGCTACGGGCAGGGGCTCCCGCGTGCGCTCTCCAACCTCGGACACCTCGCGATCCGCGGACGGCGGTGTCCGATCGTCGGAATCGTGAGCATGGACCAGGTGGGCCTCGACGTCTCGGATGTGGACGGCGTCAAGCCCGGCGACGTCGCGATGTTCATCGGTGAGCGCGACGGAATCCGCATCGGCGCGGACGAGGTGGCGGAGCTCACCGGCACCCTGCCGCACGAGATTCTCTGCGGTATCTCAGAGGGCATCCCGCGCCGTCCTGGGCCCACGCCGGCTGCGCTACCGTGAGTACATGAGTCGCCCGGTTCGCATCGCTGTCGCCCAGTACGAGCCGCACGTCGGTGACCTCGAGCACAACCGCTCCCAAGCGATGCTCTGGGCGACGGCGGCGGCCGACCAGGGGGCCAACCTGATCGTGCTGCCCGAGCTGGCGTCGAGCGGATACGTGTTTGGTGACGAGGCCGAGGCGCAGCGCGCCGCCGAGGATCCCGACGACGGACCAACGGTCCGCTCGCTTCGCGAGGTCTGCGTGGCCAACGGGTGTTACATCGTCGCCGGCATCAGCGAGCGCGACGGCGATTGCAGGCACAACAGCGCGGTGCTCATCGGCGCATCGGGTCGCATGGCGACGTATCGCAAACTGCACCTGTACTACGACGAGCAGTCGTGGTTCCGGCCCGGTGATGAGCTGCCCATCGTCGATCTCCCCTTCGGCCGTGTCGGCATGATCATCTGCTTCGACCTGTGGTTTCCCGAGCCCGCCCGGGCGCTGGCGCTTGCGGGTGCGGAGATCATCGCGGTGCCGACCAACTGGGTGGCGTCTTTCAAGCGGACCGTCTGGGACGACCGCGGGTACTGCCAGGGCGACTACGTCGCCATGGCGACGGCAGCCCAGAACGGGGTGGTCATGGCCTGCGCGGATCGGATCGGCGTCGAGCGCGGAGTCACGTTCATCGGCGCCTCGATGATCGTCGGCGCGGATGGATGGCCGGTGTCCGGCCCGGCGAGCAAGGATCAGGAGGAATTGCTCATCGCCGACGTCGATCTCGACTCCGTCGAACAGGCGCGACGTCGCACCCCGCGCAACCACCTGCACACCGATCGGCGACCCGATGCGTATCACGCATCGGCCGGGCGCGCGGCGCCCGCGACCGGGGCGCACGCCTGAGCGCGACGATCGGGGCGACGGCCCTGCTGGAGGGGCTGAATCCGCCACAACGTGAGGCCGTCGAGGCCCCCGACGGACCGCTGCTCATCTTTGCCGGCGCGGGGAGCGGCAAGACCCGGGTGCTCACACATCGCATCGCCTATGTGATCGCGACGCGGCGGGTGCGCCCCGACGAGATCTGCGCGGTGACCTTTACCAACAAGGCGGCGCGCGAGATGCGGGCGCGGGTGGAGCAGTTGATCGGCGACAGCATCAAGGGCATGTGGCTTGGCACCTTCCACTCGCTGGGGGCGCGGCTGCTGCGCCGCGAGGGCGAGGCGATCGGGATTCCCTCGGGATACACGATCTACGACGAAGCCGACCGTCTCTCGGCCATACGCAATGCGATTCGCGCCGAGGGCATCGACGAGAAACGCCTGACGCCGAGTCGCGCGGCCCATGCCATCAGCGCTGCCAAGAACGAGCTGCTCGATGCGCGTGACTTCCAGGCTCGGGTGTCGCCGAACACGATGGAAGAGCAGATCGCGCGCATCTACTGGGCGTACGAACGTGAGCTGGATGCCGCATCGGCGCTCGACTTCGACGATTTGTTGCTTCGCGCGGTCACGCTCTTTCGCGAGGCGGACTCCGTGCGCGAGTACTACCAGGATCGCTTCCTCCATCTGTTCGTCGACGAGTACCAGGACACGAACAAGGCGCAGTACGAGCTGGTGAAGATCCTCGGAGCAAAACATCGCAACGTGACGGTGGTCGGCGATGACGATCAGTGCCTGGCGGCAGGCACGATGATCACGATGGCCGATGGCTCTCGCCGGCGTGTCGAGGATGTCCGGAGTGGCGACAGCGTCATGTCAGGATATGGGAGCGGCACGTTCCGCGGTGCTCGTGTGGTGGACGTGCGTTCGAGGGTCACCGACTCGGTGCTGACCCTCAAGACCGCGCAGGGGCGGACTCTCACGAGCACGCCGGAGCACACCCATTTCGCGGGGCACCACCTCGGGACCACCCCGCAGATCGAGGTTCGCGACAGCGAGCTGCGAGCCGATGAGGCCGAATCGTTGCCCGACGAGGTCTTGGCTGCGGCGGGGAGCCTCAACGGCGGACAGCGACTCCTGAACGACCGCAACCTGTCGATCGATCATCCGCACTACCGGCCGAGGTCCCGGAACTCGAGTCGCCGGCGCGTCGTGATCACCCTCTGCGCTGACCGCCGGGGCGCCACGCCGATGCATCGCATCTCGATGGGGGGTAACGACCAGACTGGGAAGACAACGCTGGAGAGCATGGGATTCAGCATCCGGCCATCCAAGAGCAACGGGAGCTGGCGCTTCGAGACGTCGCGAAAGGACTTCGGCGACGTGATGCGTCTGGCCGAGAAGATCCGCGAGGCGATGGATGCGGAGATCGCACTCACGGCTTGTCTCGGTGGCTCCGCCATCGGACGTGGCGAACTCGTGACCTCCCTGCCTTTCACGCCGGCGGCGTCATTGCTGCCCGGAATGGTGATGTTCGATGAGCACGGAGGCCTCGATGTCGTCGAGGAGGTGGAGCGAGACGTATCCAGGCAGACGGTCTATGACATCGACGTCGAGCCCACCCACAATCTCATCGCCAATGGGCTCGTGACGCACAACTCGGTCTACGGCTTCCGTGGAGCAGACGTGCGCAACATCCTGTCGTTCGAGCACGACTTCCCCGATGCAAAAACCGTGACCCTGGAACAGAATTATCGCTCAACGCAACCGATCCTCGACATCGCTCACGCCGTTATCAAAAACAACAGCGAGCGTGCGGAGAAGAAGTTGTGGACGGAGAAGAGCATCGGCGAACCGGTGCGACTCATCTCCGTGTACGACGAACGTGAGGAGGCGCTCGCTGTCGGGTCAGAGATCGAGAACC
>PKYW01000071.1:0-90405 GCA_003132805.1 Candidatus Dormiibacterota bacterium
GCTGTGGTTCACCCATGGCCGAAGTCTAGCGAAGGCCGGGTCGGGGACCGCCCTCGGTGCTCACAGCGGAATGTCGTCGTACACCGAACCACTCCGCTGGTACGCCTGCTCCGGTCGCACGTCGGTTCTCACCCGCCGGCGCCGGCGACGCCGCCGGATCGCCGCGCGCCGCAACCACATCGCCCCGCCGATCAGACGCGCCACCACGGCGATCAGGAGCACGAGCAATCGTCCGACCGCGTCGCGAAAGAGGAGCAGGAGACCGACGAAGCAGATGGCGGCAAACCATGCGATGACTGGACCGAACTGGAAGCCGCTGGTCCCCGGCAGGGCCGCGGACGCAGGGGCGAGTGACCCAGGAGCGACCGACGTGTGGCCGCTTCGCCAGACGCGGATGGCGTCGCGCCTGGCGATGATCGCGGGCATGAATGCCTCCACACCGTTGCGGACGCCCACGGCCACGTCCTGACGGAACGAAGCGGTTGCCATCAGTGCGGCGTTGGTGCTGTTGCTGAGATATCCCATCTCGACGGTCGCCACCGGCACGGGGTTGCGTACCCAGGCAGCATCGCCGAGCAGGATGCCGCCATCAGCCAGCCCGTCATCGCTGAGCTGAGCGGCGAGCGCGTCACTGAGCGTTTGCGCGAACGCCGCGCTGCGCTCACTCGGATACAGCACGAGGGAACCAGCGGTCGCCGCGTTGGTCGAGGTGGCGGCATGGATGCTCACCACAAGGGCCGAGTGATGTTCTGTCGAGATCTTTTCGCGCGCTGCGGCTGAGACGTACACGTCGGCGCTGCGGGTCATCACCACGTCGACGAGGTCGCCACGCAGCAGGGCCGCGAGACGCTTGCCGACATCGAGATCGACGTCCTTCTCGAGGAGCCCGTTGGTCCCGATCGCACCGGGGTCGAACGGGGTGTTCGGATGCGCCGTGGTGGGCTGGCCGCCGGCGCCCGGGTCGACGGTGATCACGATCGGAGCGGGAGCTTTCGCGGCCGCCGCGAGGGCATGGGGCGTTGGGCCGAGGACACCCGCGGCAATCGCGGCGACCGGGGCTATGGCAAGGATGTGGAGAAAACGAGCCCGGTGATGGCGCATGCGCCTGCGGCCAGTATAGGTGCGGCGTGTCAGCAAAACCGCTATGACATGCGTTGGGATGGGTGTGATTGCAGCGGCGAGCGTCCTACCGTCGGGCGAGGCATTGCCCGATCGGACCTTCGAGACCGTTGCCGTAGCGGACGCCAGGCGTCTCTACTCGCTCGCGCTCTCGATTCTTCGAGACGAGGGCGAGGCTGAGGATGCGGTTCAGGAAACGCTGCTCAAGGCCTGGCGGTCCTGGGAGTCGGTGGCGCTGATGGAGCGGCCGGCCGGCTGGCTCACCCGCGTCTGTGTCAATCACTGCATCAGCCGGCGACGCCATCTGCGCTCGCGTGGGTGGCCCCCGATGGCCGTCATCGAGGATGCGATCTCACGCGACGGCAGTGCCGCGGGGGACCACCTCGACGTCGATCGGGCGTACCGACGGCTCTCGCTGCGGCAGCGGGCCGCGATCACGCTCAACTACCGGCACGGCTACTCGGTCGAGGAGTGCGCCGTCTTCATGGGCTGCCGGCCCGGAACCGTGCGAACCCACCTCGCGCGCGGTCTTGCCACGTTGCGAAAGGAGCTCGGCGATGGTTGACATGGATCCCGGCCTCGACACGAAGCTGCGCGCTTTCTTCGAGCACATCGAGGCGTCCCCTCCACCGTCGGGACTGACGGACATCGACCTCCCGGCTCCAGATCGCGGGCGGCGGCCGATGTTCAACCTGTTCGCAGGGCTGGCCGCTGCAGCGGTCGTTGCCGCGGGCATTGCCGTGTTTGCAATCGAACTGAGAAGTCGAGACAACCCGGCACCCCGGCCGGCTGAAAGCGCGCCGCCGTTGCCCGGGTTCACGGTCCATGCGGACTCGCGTGTTCTCGTACCGGTGACGTATGGCAAAGGCTCGGTCACCCTCCCCGCGTTTACGCTCGCACCTGGCGAGAACGTCTATGTTCAGGTCGCCTGCAACTCGGCCACCGCTGCGGACACTGTGCAGGTAGGGCAAAACCAACGTTTCGGCTCGGAGATCGCTGGATGCTCCACGCCGACGGGCGGACACGGCGAGTGGTTTGAGACGGATCAAGGTGGCCCGAGCGGCCTCTCAGTGACGACGTATGTCACCGCCGGCCCCGCGGTCAGTTGGGAGATCCTGATCACCAACGGACCGCCGCCACTCTTGGTGCCCCCCGGCGGCCGGGCATTGCGGCCCATTGCGTATGGCAGGGGCTCGGGCAGCGTGCCCGCGTTCACTGCCGCCAAGACCTACTTCACCGCGATCGACTGCTCCGGCGCCGGATCAATGACGATCTCGTCCAGCCTATCGCAGGAGGCAACGATCTCCTGCGCACAGTACGCCCAGTTCTACTTCACGCCCTCTGACCAGGTCCCAGGACAACCGGTCTCACTGTCCGTCGTGGCTTCCTCAGATGTGGGATGGGAGGTCGAGGTCTTCGAAGACGGCGGCCCGGCACCTGGCACATGCGCCACATTGAGCGACGAGGGGGTTCTCAAGCCGACCCCCTGCGTCGCCCCGAGCTCCTAGCGGATCTCCGCGAACGGCAGCAGGGCGATGTGCCGGGCCCGCTTGAGCGCAACCGTCAGCGAGCGCTGATGGCGAGCGCACGTGCCCGTCATCCGCCGCGGCAGGATCTTGCCCCGCTCCGACAGGTACCGGCGCAGACGCGTGACCTCTTTGTAGTCGATGAAGTCGATGTGCTCCAGGCAGAAGCTGCAGACCTTGCGGCGGCGGCGATCGAAATCAGGCATGGCTCTCCAAGCTAGAAGGGCAGGTAGCTAGAACGGAATGTCATCAGGGTCGACATCACCGCCTGCGGGAACGGAGACAGGCACAGCACCGCCGCTCGAGTCGCCAGCGGGCGCACCACCTTCCTGACGGCCGGCGCTGTCCAGGAACTGCACGTCGTTGGCGTTGACCTCAGTCTTGTAGCGCTTCTGGCCGCTCTGCGCGTCGTCCCACGAGCGCGTCTGCAGCCGTCCCTCGACGTAGATGAGCCGTCCCTTCTGCAGGTACTGCGCCGTAGTCTCGGCGAGCTTGCGGGTGCCCTGGTTCCAGACCACCACGTCGTGGTAATCCGTGAACTCCTTGCGCTCGCCGGTCGCCGGATCGCTTCCGTAGCGGTTGGTCGCGAGCGCGAGGTTGCAGACCGCGGTACCGCTCGGCGTGTATCGAAGCTCGGGGTCGCGGGTCAGCCTGCCGATGAGCATCACGCGATTGAGGGAACCCGCCATCACAAATCTCCTTCGTCGTCATCGATTGCCGAGGGAACGTCATCTGTCTCCAGATCGTCGTCCCCGCCCACGGACCCTGCTGCGACAGTATCCGCGTCCGCGCCGTCGTTTTCAGCCTCGGGCTCGATGGGACCCTGGACCTCCTCGATCTCGGCCTCAGGCTCCGGCATCGGACCCTCGTGGACGACGATGAGATGGCGGAAGACCGTGTCGTGGATCCGGAGCGCGCGCTCGATCTCGGCGACCTTGGAGCCGTCGAGGTGGAACACCACCAGGACGTAGTGGCCCTCGCGAAGACGCTGGACCTCATAGGCCAGACGGCGTTTGCCCCAGAGCGTGGTCTTGACAACCTCGCCGCCCTGCGACTCGATCAAGGCGCGCACCGACTTGACGGCGACGCGCACCGCGTCATCCTCCAGCTCCGGCCGGACGATGTACATCAGCTCGTAGTCACGCACCATGCGTGGCACCTCCTTTCCTCTGGGCTTGCGACGCCCGGGGTGCTGCGGCTGCCGAGGTGGTCAGGCAGTCGCGATCCGGGCGCAGGAAAGCGTTCTGTGGAACGCCCTCAAATGAGAGCGTTCGCAGTGTAGCAGGACGCGATCTCAGCCCAGCTGAAACGTCTTCGGCAGGGTGGTGAGGTTGCGGCAGCCGGTCTCGGTGACCACGACCAGGTCCTCGATCCGAATGCCACCCAGGCGCGGGTCGTAAAGCCCCGGCTCAACGGTGATCACATCGCCGACCTCGAGGATTACATCGGCCTCACTGATCCGTGGAAACTCGTGGATCTCGAGCCCCAGCCCGTGGCCCGTCCCATGAATGAAACGCGCGTCACTCTGGATATCCCGATATGCCTTGGGGAGCGAGCCATAGCCGTGCTGCTTGAAGACCTCGCAGCACGCGAAATGGACGTCACGTCCGTTCACGCCGGGTCGGACCGTGTCGAGACCTGCCTGCTGCGCCTCGAGCACCGCGTCCCACATGCGCATCACTTCGGGAGGAGGCGTTCCCCGGACGACGGTGCGGGTCATGTCACCCCAATAGCGGGTCGTCTTGTCGAACGGGTAGATATCGAGCACGATCGGCAGCCCGGCGCGGATGACATCGCTCGCCGTCCGGTGCGGATCGGCTGACTCGGGGCCGCCGCAGCAGATCGAGTCGACGGTGCTGTTGCCGTTTTCGAGCAGGTGCCTCTCGACGGTGTAGATGAGGTCGGCGCTCGTCATCGCACGCCCCTCGTACATCAGCAGCCCGTCACGGATCTTGGCGGCCGCGATCACGTCGATGGCCTCCTGGAGCGCCGCCATGCCGGCATTCTCTGTGGAGGTGATCCACTCGACCTCCTGGGGCGTCTTGATCCGGCGTCGCTCCTGATAGATGTCGTTCCGCGGCCGCACATCGACGTCACTCTGACGCAGGTGGTCGGCGAGCACCGCGGGGAAGTCTGCATCGACATCGACCGCGCTCAGTGCGTGCTCGCGACACACAGCCTCCACGAGCGCCGCCCAACCGTCGTACTCATTGCCCCCGGGCCGAAGTGGAGCGATGTCCAGCTCGATGGTGCTGCGCACCTCGCCGACCGAGGCCTCCTTGCGGGCGCGGCCCTCCTCGAGCGCGCTCGTCCACAGCACGGTGTCACTGCCGCCCCGATCGACGACGACCACTGGGTCGGGCACCAGGAATCCGGTGCGATACAGGATGTCGGGGTGGTGATATGTCTCACCAAAGAGCAGTACAGGACGGTCGTCACTCATGGAGCGGAGGGTACCAGTCAGGTGTCACGCTCTCGCCATGAGCGAGGTGCCGCAGCCACCCAGACGTTCTGACGGCATCGGATGGTTCGTGGCCGGCTATGCCGGTGTGCTGGGATTCCTCGTCCTCGAGGGATCGTCACGTCAGCGAGGTGCGGCGTCGAGCTTGAACGCGTCGCGCGATGATCGTGGAACCACGCGAATGATCGTCGCCGCCTACGCGACTGCTGCGGTGGCGGCGCCGCTGGTTCGACTGATGCGGCCGCCGCAACTTCCCCGGGCGGTGGCTCCGGTCGGCCTCGGCCTCGAGGTGGCCGGACTCGGCTTGCGTGCGTGGTCGATGCGCACACTTGGTGGTTCGTACACGCGCACGCTCCGGGTCGGCAGTGTGCAGCAGGTGGTTGACCGCGGACCGTATCGATTCGTGCGCCATCCCGGGTACGCAGGATCGCTCATGATCTGGACAGGATTTGCACTAACATCGCGCAGCCTTCGTGTGGTCGAGGTGGTGGGCGGACTGCTGAGTGTCGCGTATCACCGGCGGGTTGGCGCTGAAGAGGCTTTGCTGCGTCGGGAGCTCCGTGGATACGACGCCTACAGTAAGCGGACCAAGCGGCTGGTCCCCTTCGTGTGGTGATTGGCCGCCGCTGGGCCTAAGAGCGCGCAGCGCCGGCGGTTACCGCCCTCAGCTCGTCGAACGATTCTCGGATGAGCAGCGGAAACTCCCGATGCTCCGTCTCATTGATCCACGCGGTAAACGCGGCGCTGAAGACCGCGATCCCCGTGTCCGCGGTCAGCGACGCGGCCGTTTCTGACACGCCGCGCCGGCGCAAAGCGCCGGCAATTGCCGTTGCGAGGAGGGAAAGCTTGATCACCTCGCGCTCACGCAACTCGGTATTCGCCGCGATCACAGCCTGACGCTGCAGGGCGAATTCGCGCCGCTCCTGGAGCATCGCGGCGGCCGCCTCGAACGCGACGACGACCACGTCGAGAGGGTCGGCATTCTCAGGCGCGCCGTCCACCGTGCTGACGAGGAGTTCCCGCAGCGCACCGGCGCCCCCGAACAGGACCTCGCGTTTGTCGGCGAAGCACCGGAAGAACGTTCGCTCGGTCAACCCTGCCCGTGCTGTGATCTCCGCCACGGTGGTGTTCTCGAAGCCGTGCTCGCCGAAGAGAGCGAGCGCCGCCCTCTCGAGCCTGCCCCGGCTGTCCGGCTCCCAACGTCCCATTGGACCATTCTAGTGATAGCTGATGACAGTGACTGACATTCCTGGTAGAGTGATGACAGTCACTGACATCAGGCCATCCTCCTACCGAGAGTGGTCCGCCAAGTGGAGGTCTTCTCATGCGTGTCTTCATCACCGGGGCATCGGGTTGGATCGGCTCCGCCGTCGTTGCCGAACTCCTGGCAACGGGTCATCAGGTCACCGGCCTCGCTCGCTCGGACAGTTCGGCCGCTGCGCTCACTGCGGCAGGGGCCGAGGTGATTCGTGGCGATCTCGACGACCTCGAAATCCTCAGCGCTTCAGCGGCAGCCTCGGACGCCGTTATCCACCTCGCCTTCAAGCACGACATCGCCTTCTCCGGCGGCTTCCAGGCGGCCGCCGATGCTGACCGCGATGCCGTAGAGGCCTTCGGAGAAACCCTTGCCGGCTCCGATCGACCGCTGGTCATCGCTTCCGGGACCCTCGGGCTCGCGCCCGGGCGCGTGGCCACCGAACGAGATGGACACGACCTCAGCGAGGCGATCACTGCACGGAGCAGCGGTCCGGAGACTCGGCGAGCCACCGCCGAGTTCGTGTTGTCGCTCGCTTCTCGCGGCGTCCGCTCGTCCGTGATCCGACTGTCTCCGACGAACCACGGCGACGGAGATAACGGCTTCATGGCAACGATCGTCCGCATCGCACGCGACAAGGGTGTCTCGAGGTATGTCGGCGACGGGACCAATCGCTGGCCGGCGGTGCACCGGCTCGACTCCGCGCATCTTTTCCGACTCGCGGTCGAGAGCGCTCCGGCGGGATCCACGCTCCATGCGGTCGCCGAAGAGGGTGTGCAGTTCCGCGATATCGCCGAAGTCATCGGCAGGCATCTCGATGTGCCCGTCATGTCGATACCTCCCGAAACGGCACTCGAACACTTCGCGCCCCTGGGCGCCTTCATCGGGATCGACAGCCCGGCCTCCAGCACGCTCACCCGCGAGCTCATGGGGTGGGAACCGACACGCGCCGGCCTGATCGCGGACCTCGATGAGGGCCACTATTTCGGGTCGTGACGCGAGGGCACTCCGTTCTACTCCTAGACTGTCCTGTTCTTTGACAGTCTAGCGGACAGAGGCGTACGCTGCCGGCATGCCAACAACACGTTCACTCGCCGACACGTACGTCTCGATCCCCGAGTTGATGCGCCTTGCACGCGGCACCTACAAGCGGGCCATCGATGCCGAGTACGCAGCTCGGGGAATCGACGATCTTCCAGCTCCTGGCGGCTATGTGCTCGCCTACCTCGCTAATGGCGAGGAGTCGATCCCCGAGATGATCGAGGGGCTCGGAATCAAAAAGCCCGAGTACGCCCTGTTCATGGACCGGCTGGTCCTGCGTGGCTTCATCACGCGGGACATCGATCCGAACGACGGGACGGCGTCCTTCGCACTGACTGAGCGCGGCCACGCCGCGGCCGATGCGATCTTCGCGGGCGGGCGAGTTGTCGACAAGCAGCTGGAGAGCAAGGTGTCCGCGGCTGATATCGGCGGGATGCGCCGTGGGCTCCTTGCTCTTGCTGAGATCAAGCAGTCGCTTCCGCAGTCGTGACCCATCAGCGATGGTACCTGCGATGAGCGATCGTCTTTGGTACGCGGATGTCCCGGTGCCGCAACTGATGCGCGTGGCACGCGATGTGTATCGGGAGGCAGCGCGACGGGCGCTGGAAGGCGCGGGGTGCGATGACATTCCACACAACGGCGCGTTCGTGCTCGCCGGACTCGACCACAGCGCGCCGGAGCCCGCCTTCAGCGCTCAGGCCGATGTCGTCGGCTCGCTTGGCTTGAGCAAGCAGGCCGCCAGCCAGCTGATCGATACCCTCGTGCTTCGGGAGTATCTCGAGCGCCGCAACGATCCCGTCGACCGCCGGCGGATGGAGGTCCGATTGACCGATCGCGGTCGTACGGCGGCGGTCGCGATTCAAACCGCGATCGATGCGATCGAGGCTGCGCTTGCGCAGCTGATCACTGACGAGGAGCTCTGCGGGCTGCGAGCCGGCCTGGCGGCATACCGGTTGATCCGGGAGCGCTCAGGCGACTAAGCACCTGATAGGACTGCGACTTCGCCGTCCCCTTTCTCTGACCCGCCAGTAATCCATAGGTAAACCGTTTGACGGCCACAGTGGGAGTCGGACGCTCGGGGCACATCCAGATGAAGGACCGTGGTGGTCAGCGGGGGACTCGAACCCTCGACCTCGCGGATGTGAACCGCGCGCTCTAACCAGCTGAGCTAGCTGACCCCGCCCAGAAGTCTAGGTCAGGCACCGACCAGCTTCGTGTAGCTGGCCTCGTCGAGCAGGTCACCGCCGTCGTCGGTGGCGCTTTCGAGGCGGAGCATCCAGCCCTCGCCGTACGGATCGGAGTTCACCAGCTCCGGGCGCTCGGTGAGCGCGGCGTTCACCTCGGCCACCGTCCCCCCCACGGGCGAGTAGAGGTCGGAGGCCGCCTTGACCGACTCGATGGCGCCGAATTTGGCGCCCGCCTTCACCTCGGTGCCGACGGCCGGGAGCTCGAGAAAGATCACGTCCCCGAGCTGCGCCTGGGCGTGATCGCTGATTCCGACTGTCGCATTCGAGCCCTCGACGCGGACCCACTCATGACTGGCGGTGAACCGGTAGTTGGAGAGGTCGGCCACGTTCAGGCTCCCTTGGGGCGGCGGTAGAAGGGCAGCGGCACCACCGTTGCCGCGGCGGCGGTGCCTCTGATGTCGACGGAGAGCTCGGCGTCCGCGGGGACGGCGCCGTCCAATGATGCAGTCGCGATCGAGTGATCGAGCGTGAAGCTGAACGTCCCGCTGGTGACGACACCCGCCTCCTTACCATCGGCAACCACCTGCTGACCATGGCGGGCGATCGCCCGGCCCTGCAGCTCGATGCCGACGAAACGGTGCGGGGGATGCGCGGGATCGAGTTCGAGCAGCGCCGGCTTGCCGATGAACTCTCCTTTCTGGAGCTTTACCGTCCATCCGAGCGCGCAGCTGTAGGGGTCGGTGTGGTCGTCCATGTCCTGACCGTAGAGACGGAGCCCGGCCTCGAGGCGCAGCGTATCGCGCGCACCGAGCCCGCACGGGATCAGGCCCTCGGGACGGCCTGCCTCGAGGAGCGAATCCCAGAGACCCGGGGCATCGGCTGCAGCGACGTAGAGCTCGAAGCCGTCCTCGCCCGTGTAGCCGGTGCGCGACACCGATGCCGGAACGCCGGCGACTGTGCTGTCCCTGCAGTGGAACGGACGGAGCGAGGCAACGTCGTCGGGGCAGAGCGTGCTGACCAGCCCCACGGCGCGGGGTCCTTGCACGGCGAGGAGCGCGACGCTGTCGCCGATGTCCTCGAATTCGCACTCCGCGCTGTGCTCACCCATCCAGGCAACGTCCTTGGGGCGGCAGGCGGCATTGATCACCACCATGTAGCCGTTCGCCTCCCGGTAGACGACGACGTCGTCGACGATCCCGCCCTTCTCGTTGCACATCACGCCGTAGAGGGCACCGCCCGCCTCGAGGCGGGCGACGTCGTTGGTGACCAGGCGCTGGACCACGTCGAGTGCCTCGTCGCCGCTGAAACGCACCTCACCCATATGCGAGAGGTCGAAGAGACCGCAGCGAGTCCGAACGGCGATGTGTTCCTCGCGTATGGTCGTGTACTGCAGCGGCATGTCGAAGCCGCCGAACTCGACCATGCGTGCCCCCAACGCGATGTGCCTGTCGTGAAGCGGAGTTCGCAGGGCCATGGGCTCGCGAGTGTAGTACGTTCCCAGACCGCTTCAAATGATCATTGCCCTCATCGTCGTGGCGGCCCTGGTGGTCGTCGTCATCACCGCTCTGCTGGTCGCGCGCCATCGCACCTTCGGTGTGTCCTTGCCCCGCGTGAGAGGCAGGCTCGGTCTCCCAGGGCTGCTCGCGGAGGTCACTGTCGGTCGCGATCGATGGGGTGTTCCGCACGTCAACGCCACCTCGATGGAGGATGCCGCCTTCGCGATGGGCGTGGTCCATGCGCAGGACCGCCTCTGGCAGATGGAGGTGACCCGGCGTGTGGCCACCGGCCGGATCAGCGAGCTGATCGGCACTGACGGCGTCAACATCGATCGCTTCGTCCGCCGGGTCGGGCTGCAGCGGGTCGCGCGGGAGGAGGAGCTCCGGCTCGCTCCAGAGGCGCGGCGAATGCTCAAGGCCTACGCGGCCGGCGTCAACGGCATCGCTCAGTCGGGCCGGGCGCTGCCGCTCGAATACCGGCTCCTCGGGGTCACCCCGGAGCCGTGGGAGCCGATGCACAGCCTTGCCGCCTTCAAGCTGCTGGCGCTCGGCCTGAGCATGAACTGGGATACCGAGCTGCAGCGTCTCGAGCTGCTCCGGGCGATCGGCCCCGAGCACGCCGCCCGGCTGGACATCGTCTACCCGGACGCGAATCCGACGATCCTCGCCAGCACCGTGCGCGCGGCGGGAGGCGACACTCGATCGCAACTGCTGACCATGTTCCGCGAAGCCGCGCGTTGGATTCCGACCGCCGGCGGGATGAGCAATTCCTGGGTGGTCTCCGGGGAGCGGACGACGACGGGGCGCCCGATCCTCTGCAACGATCCTCACCTGGTTCCCGGCGTGCCGTCGATCTGGTACGCGGCGCACGTCCAGGCCGGGGATGACTTCGAGGCAACCGGCGTGACCATGCCTGGGATGCCGTTCGTGATCATCGGGCACAACAAGCGCATCGCCTGGGGCTTCACCAACTCCTTCGCGGATTGCCAGGACCTGGTCATCGAGGAGTTCGACTCGCCGGCGGCCGACCGGTTCCGCACCGAGCGCGGATTCGAGCCCACCCGGAGGCTGCGCGAGATCATCCACGTCAAGAACTCGTCCGACGTGCTCGAGGAGGTCGTGGTCACCCGCCACGGTCCGGTCGTCGAGCGCATCGAGGACCCGGAGCGATCCATCTGGCGAGGGCTCGCCCTGCAGTGGACCGCGCTGCAGCCGGGTGGCGCTGCTGACGGCCTCCTCCGCCTCCAGCGCGCGGGCGACTGGAAGAGCTTCAAGGAGGCATTCACCGCGTTCGACGCACCGTCCCAGAACGTCGTCTATGCCGACGTCGACGGCCACATCGGGTACCTCCTCACCGGTCGCATTCCCGTTCGCCGGGCCAAGCCGAGCGGGCTGCCCGTCCAGGGCTGGACCGGCAACGCCGTGTGGACGCGGTTCCTGACGATCGACGAGGTGCCGCAGCTCTTCGATCCTCCTGAGCACCAGATCATCACTGCCAACAACCGCATCGCCGGCGACAACTTCCCTTTCTACATCGGCAGGGATTACATGTCGGGCTACCGGGCCCTGCGCATCGGCGAGCTGCTCAGCGAGCGGGTGGTCGATCTCCCCTACATGGCGCGCGCCCAGATGGACCTTGTCTGTCCCCCGGCACGCCAGGTGGTCCGACTGCTGGCCGCCATGCACTGCGACACCCCGGGGGCTGAGTCGGCGCGCCACCGACTGGCGCAGTGGGACGCCGTCATGGACCCGCGTCGTGCCGAGCCGACCATCTACGAGGCGTTCATGGCCCGCCTCGCCGAGCACTCGCTGAGCCCGGTTTGCGGGAACGCGTGGCGCATCCTGGCCGGCGTCGACCTGTCGCACCCGGTCTTCCAGTACCCGGGCAACCTGGTCGGCCGGCTCACACCGTCGCTCATCGAGCGCTGGGAGCTCGGCGACGACGGTCTCTTCGAAGGCCTGACCACCTGGGCCGAGGTGGTGAACAGGTCACTCGACGACGCGATGACCGATCTTCGAAGTCGCTTCGGGCGGGGCTCACGGCACTGGATGTGGGGCCGCGTCCACCGGCTCGAGCTCATCCATGCGTTCGGGCGCCGCCGCGGACTCGCGTGGTTCTTCAATGCCCCGTCGATCAGGGTTGGGGGCAACACCGACACCGTGCTGGCGACGTCGGCGGTTCCAGGAGAGCCGTTCGAGACCCGTCTCTCGGCCCCATCGTGGCGCCAGGTCATCGACGTGGGCAAATGGGACGCGAGCGGCGGCATCCACCTTCCCGGGCAGTCGGGGCAACCGGGATCCCGTCACTACCGAGACCTGTCCCGCCGCTGGCGCACCAACAGGCAGTTCCCGCTCTACTGGAGTCCCCAGGAGGTGCGCCGCCACGCCCGGACCAGGCTCGTCCTCAATCCACGCGCGCCGGAGGCCGGGGGGCGAACATAGTGGCGTGAGCCACTCTGACCAGCGCGGGATCATTCGCGGCTGCTGCCTCGGCCTGCTCGTGCTGCTCATCGTGTTAGGTGGCTCGGTGTACCTCGCCGATCGCGCGATGGCGGCACCGACCCTCGGCGCTGCGCCGGCCGGTCCATCGCATGGGTCCACGGAGACGGCAATCGCGCTCGCGCTCGGCACGGAGATGGCGGCGCAGCTCATCCAGAGCCCCCACGGCGTCGTCGTGTTGAGTGAGCAGGATCTCACCGTGCTCGCTATCGCCAACAACCCGCACCCGGGCGCCTTTCGCGATCTGCAGGTACGCATCCGCAAAGGCCTCGTGGTGGTCTCGGCGCAGGTCTCGGCCGGACCGTTCACGCCCACCGCCGTCGCGCACATCAGCCTGTCGCTCAAGCCCGGCCCGAACGGACCGGCGATCGCTGCTCAGGTTCCCGAGGTGGACATCGGCATGCTCGGCATCCCGGGCTTCGCCACCCCGGACCTTGCGGCGCAGATCGACGACGCCCTGTCCCTCGACCGGCTGTTTGCGATTGATCCACGGTTGCGCGTGCTGCGCTCCGATATCGAGTGCGTTGCCGTTGTCCCTGGCGGTGTTGCGGTCGGGGTGCACGATCCCGGCGCCGCTCCGGTCGCCTCGTCGTGCGTGGCTTAGGGGGCGGTCACCGCGAGCACGAAGGCAGCATGGCTCTGGACCTGCGGGTAATTGCCGAGGGGCGTTCGATCAGCGGGATCGGCAACCTCGCCGAAGAGGCCGAGTGATCCGCGTGTCGCGAGAGCGGCTTCGAAAAACCGCGAGCCGTCTCGCCCGATTGCTCTGAGCGCCCCTGCGAGCCAGTAGGTCGGAAACACGAAAGGCGCGCACGGATCCGCGAGCGTGTCAGCCTCGGCCTCGTGGCGATCGACGAGGCCGCCGCGGTCGAGCCGCTCCATGATCAGGTCGAGGGTGGGGCCGATCCACGCTCCCACGAAGTTCAGGCCACCGAGCAGCGCAGCCTGCGCGAGCGCGGCGTCAGCACCGCCGCCATCGAGGTGGATCTCGAGGGCACCGCCGGTCAATCCGATGTCGGCGGCGATTGCCGAGGCAGTCCGCCGCCAGGCGCCCGCGTCACCCGACACCACCCGTTGATCCGCCAGCTCGGCGGCTCCCTCCAGGCCGCTCGCAGCGGTGACCAGCGAGTGGGTGTAGCGCGCCGGCGCGCCCCGGATCTCCCAGATCCCATGATCGGGCTCGCGCCAGTGCTCAACCAGCCAGGCCGCTAGGATCGGCACTGCGGCGCCGAGCTCATCCGGCAACGCGGACAGCCGGGCCAGCGACGACGCAAGCTCGATCACCTCGCCCGGCACGTCGAGCTGTGCCTGCGTGGCCGCAGCGTTGCCGATCCTGACTGGGCGCGCGCCACCGTAACCGGCAAGCTCGGTCACCTCGGTCTCGGCAGGCGGTGGACTGCCGTCGAGTCGCACCATCGGCACCGGCCCCGACTCGCACACGACGTTACCGATGAAGGCTGCGAGCGACCGCGCCGGATCGACAAGACCGAGCCGGAGCATGGCGAGCGCCGCCAGTGACGAGTCGCGAAGCCAGCAGTACCGGTAATCCCACGTCCGCGACGACCCGGGCCACTGCGGGAGCGACGTTGTTGGAGCAGCCACGATGCCGCCATCGCGCCTGCGCAGTCCGACGAGCACCGCCGCCGTTGTCGCGAGCAGCTCGTCTGCGCCCGGCAGCTGGAGCGACGTGGTGACAACCGGTATTGTTCGCCGCCACTCAGCCAGCGTCGAATCGAGCCCGGCCGCAGGAGGTCGCGCTTCCACGTTGCCGAGCGTGATCGTTGCCGGAACGCCAGGTTGGACGCTGAAGCGGCAGGCCGCGCCATGCGGCGCCGGTTCCCAATCAGACGGTGCGTGCACCGCCACGCGTGCGACGCCGTCGAGTTCCACGGCCACGCCGTGCGTCCGCAGCGATGCCGGAGTCCCAGGCCACGACGGGAGGTTGACCGTCGCGAGCACGTCGACTGCACCCCCTTGCGCGCGCATGCTGCGAACCAGCAGCGGACCCTGGCCCAGCGCGAGCGCGTCCTCTACGATCAACCGAGCATTGCCGACCTGCCAGACCGTCTCGAGCACCAGCGAGCTTGCGTGGTAGTGGCTCGACACTACCCGCGCGTCCGGGCTCGCGGGCTGCAGCGAGAAGCCGCCACCTCGCGCATCGTCGAGTATCGAGAAGAACAGTGGGGTCGAATCGATCCAGGGCCAGCAGAGCCATGCCACATTGCCCTCGGGATCGATGAGTGCCGCGGTCCTCGAATCCGCGAGCAACGCGTGCTCGCCGATCGGATACTGCATGCGAGTCTCCTACCTACGCGGCCGGCGGTTGGATCACACTAACGACGTCAACGGACCTCAGGGAGTGAAGCAGTGTTCGGACGCATGAAGAACCCCGTCGACGGAACCGCGACGCTGGTCAGCTACACCGAGACTGATCACGGGCATCGTTCCCCGCGCGTGAGAGCCCAGGTGATGCTGCATACGCCCGGCATGGAGCCGCAGGCGGTCGACGTCAGCGTGCGCGTGCCCCGTTCCGAGCTACCGCTCTCGGTGGGCGAGGTGTGGAACGTGCAGTTCGATCGCTCGCAACCTTCGCACGTGAAATTCACATGGGCCGTGAGTGACGAGCTCGACAGCGACTCGCAGCGAGAGGTCAACAGGGAGTTGATGTCCGACGAGGTGCAAGTCCTCAAGGCATCCCGGCGTCGCGCCCAGAAGTAACGACCCGCCGGTCAGGGGACGGCGAGAGGCGGAATCGTGTCGGCGATGCTGGCGATCTTCTCGGCCCAGTTGGGGTCGCTCGCGTAATCGACGTTCATGCCGCGCAGCGTCGGCCCGTGATAGAACTGGCCGCTGGCGGTGAGGTAGTTGACCTCGATGAACTGTGCGACGTACTGAATGCAGGCGTCGAAGCTCGTGAAGGTCATTGCGTCACCGTAGGGATTCGCATCATCAGCGCCGAAGCCGAAGAGGTTGAACTTGTTCTGCGCAATCGCGCTTGTGCCCCAAGCGGATTCGAGAATCGCATGGGCGACGAAATAACGCGCGCTGACGTGGTACGTGGTCTCAGCCTGCATGAAGCTGGCACCGAGTCCCGCGAGCGCCGACCCGGCCAGGAATTGATTGAGACTCGCCGCGGTCTCGCCGCTCGGCAGCGTCAGGTTGGTGTCGATGGTGAACAGCGGACCGGGAATCGCCTGATAAACAGCGTCGCGCGCGCGGGCTGCGGCGAGCGCTGCGACCGCAGCTGCAAGCGCCTTCTGCGCCTGCGAGACCTGGGCGTGCGCGGTGATGTCCGCCTGCAGCAGGGTCTGCGTCTGCACCTTGATGATCGCCTGCTCGGTCCGCGCCTGCTCTTCCTCGGCCGCGAGCTGCGTGAGAGCCGCAGTGTGCTCCGCGAGCGTGCTGCTCGCCTTCTGCTCCTCGTTGCCGATTCGGTCCACCAGCTGCTGGCTCGCCGATGAGATCTCGCTCACCTGGACATCGCGCTGAATCGCCGCCGCGATCGTGTTCGCGGAGATGATGTAAGCGAGCATCGCCTGCGACCCGCCATTCTCATAAGACTGGCGAAGGTAAGCCGCAAGGTGGCCTTGATCGACACCGAGCTCGGCGTTCACCGTCTTCAAAGTCGCTGTATCCGTGGCGATGGTGACCTGGAGCCCGCTGATCTCAGTGTTGATCTGCGCGAGATGTGCATTCGCGGCCGCCAAGGTAGCCCGCGCCAGCGCCAGCGCCGTATCAGCGTTGCCGGCCGCATCATTCGCGTTCTGCGCGTCCTTCTTCGCGGCGGCAGCCGCGGCCTGCGCCTGAGTAAGGGTCGGCGGAGTCGGCGATGGCCCTGCTGCAGCCGGTACCGCGATCAAAGTCAGCGCAAGCGCAAAGACCGCCGCGACCGCGAGCCGGTGATGGGCGAACGAAAACCTGGGGAGACGCATCGCGGCCAGTCTCCCATCGGGTACACCGGCCTCCTCCCCATGTCATCGCGCCGTCACGGCTCGTGACGACCGCGTGACACACCCGCCGACAGAACGTCTGATCGAGCGCCGCGGCGACGGACACGAGGTCAGCCCTGGCCGCCGTTTCGCGTATCGCGCCACGCTGTTTCAACGGACAGGAGATCATCCGGGCCGATGCTCAGCTTGTCCGCTCCCTCGGTCGCGCAAGCAAATTGTCGCGCTCTCTCGGTCGCGGCCAAATTCGCTGCGGCCCGGACGATCTCCTGTCCGGAGGACGCCTAGTGCCCCGGCGCGGCCAGGGCCGACCTCGTGTCCGTCGCCGCGACTAGGAGGCCTTACGCTCCAGCAGGCGGCGGCGCACTTCGTCGGGCGCCGCGATCTCGACCATCGAGCGAGGCCCGCAGCTGGGACAGATGCGGTGCCCGCCGACCGATTCGCCGCCGGCGCCGTAGTACAGCACCGAGAGCATCTCGCCCTTGCAGAAAGGACACCGGTCGGAGGTTTCCGGGTTCGTCTCCATCGCTCCTCTGCATGATCGCATGGACACGCCCGCTCAGGGAGGCAATGGAGCCACCGTCACCGAGCCGCCATGCTTCGGGGGCGGGCGGTAGGCTCGGCGCCATGAGCCCGGTTCCGTCAGGCGACACGAACGCGACTCTGGACGCATATCTCGACGAGCTCGAGCGCTGGTCGGCACGGCTCAACCTCACGTCGATCCCTCGCGACCGGATGTGGTCCCGCAACGTCGTCGAGGTCGAGGCGCTGCTCACCGTGGCGGCCCCGGCGCCGGGAAGCAGGGTGGTCGACATCGGATCCGGCGGGGGCGTCCCCGGAATCGTGATCGCGATCCTGCGGGCTGATCTCTCGGTGACGCTCGTCGACGCCGACCGGCGCAAGGCCGGATTCCTCATCCATGTGGCCGGGCTGCTCGGACTCTCAGGCGTTGTCGTCGAGGCGATTCGTGCCGAGGACGCGGGGCGCCGGACGGATCTGCGCGAGTGCTTCGACCTGGGGACGTCGCGCGCGACAGCGCCGCCGCCCGTGCTGTGTGAGCTGGCGCTACCGCTGGTGCGCACCGGTGGAGCACTCTGCGCCCTGGTCGCCGATGCGCCCGAAGCACTCTCGGGGTGTGTGGCTGCAGCGTCAGCCTGCGGCGGAGGCGTCCCCGATGCGCCTGCGAAGGAGGTGCTCCGAGTTCGCAAGGTCGAGCCGACCCCGGAGCGGTACCCGAGACGGCCCGGGATTCCGAGCCGTCATCCGATCAGCTGAATCGCCGCCGGATCGCTGCCGATACCACCGCTCGCTCGTTCCATGGAATCTCGCCGCTCGCCGTCTCGAGCGTCTTCTCGTGTCCCTTGCCGGCACAGAGAACGGTGTCGCCCGGGGCCGCGTGGTCGATCGCGTACGCAATCGCCTCGGCGCGGTCCGGGATCACGAACACGTTGCGGCCTCGCTCGCCACCCGCGGCGACCGCTCCTGCGGCGATCTGCTCGAGGATGAGCGCGCGGTCCTCACCGCGAGGGTCCTCGTCGGTGATCACGCTGACGTCGGCGAGCCGAGCCGCCACCGATCCCATGGCTGGTCGCTTCTCCAGGTCACGCTCGCCGGCAGACCCGAAGACGGCCCAGAGCCGCCCCGCAGTCGTCGGGCGCAACTCGCGAAGCACGGTCTCGAGGGCATCGGTGGTGTGCGCATAGTCCACCACTGCGGCAAACGGCTGGCCCAGATCGACCTGCTCCATACGGCCGGTGACCGCGCCCGCCGTTTCAAGTCCCCGCGTTGCGCTGCCCAGATCGGCACCGGTTGCGCAGGCGGCGGCCAGCGCGGCCAGCGCATTGCGGACGTTGAAGCTCCCCGCCAGGCCAAGGCGGATCGGGACATCGCCCCATGGGGTGCGTGCGTAGAAGCGCACCGAGGTGGACTCGGCAACGATGTCCTCGGCGCGGAGGTCGGCGGCGATCTCGGGCAGATCCGTGTAGGTCAGCCGGGTGGCGACCGGGATCGCAGCGAGATGCGGAAACCCGAAGGGATCCCCCGCGTCGAGCACTGCGATGCCGTCGGACCGAGTGGAGACGCGCTCGAGCAGGCGTGCCTTGGCCGCCAGGTAGCGGTTGCGGCTGCCGTGGAGCTCGAGGTGCTCCGTGGTGATCCGGGTGAAGACCGCGGCACGGAACTCGACATCGTCGGCACGGTGCATCTCGAGCGCATGTGATGAGGTCTCGAGAGCGACGTGAGTGATGCCGGCGTCGCGGATCCGGGCGAGCTCGGCCTGCAACTCGGGTGCTTCTGGCGTGGTCTGCCGGGAAGGGTTGGAAGCGACCTCGTCCCCGGTCCGCCGGTCGACCGTGGTGATCGACGCGGCGCTGATCCCGGCGGCTCGCCATGCATTCCAGAGCAGAGTCGCGGTGGTCGTCTTCCCGTCCGTCCCGGTGATCCCTACGACGCAGAGGTCCCGGCTCGGGTGATCGTTGAAGGCGGCCGCCAATGCAGAGAGGGCCAGTCGAGAGTTGCTGACGGTGATCAACGGGACAGCGTCGACCGGCCTATCCGGGGCTCGCTCTGCCACCACCGCCACGGCACCCCGGCTGATCGCGTCACCGATGAAGCGATGGCCATCGGTGCGGAGACCGGCGATGGCAACGAAGAGGCTCCCCGGGGTCACCGACCGCGAGTCGGATTCGATCGCGCCAACCTCGAGGCTGGCCGCGGACGAGGGGAGCACCGCCTCGATGCCGGCCGCACCGAGCAAGGTCGCAAACGGGCGCGCCGCACGCGTCGGATGCACCGTCGCAGTCTATGGTAGGGTCGCTCCGATCATGGCTGGCAAGAAACAGAAGCGGGCTGGCAGCGCGCCGGTCTCGCTCGCGGATGCGCTCACCGCAACGCGTGCGGCGCGGCGGCGGGTCCTGTTGCTGGCGGCCCGGCTCGAGGAGACGGAACGGACCATCCTCGCCGCCATGGCACCGGCCCCTGCGTCCGTTGCGACCACCACGCCGGCGAAGCGACCGGTCGGCAGGCCGCCGAAGGCAGCTGCGTCTGCGCCAGCAAAGCGGGCCGTTGGAAGGCCGAGGACTCGAACGGCTGCCGCAGGCGCAACGGCGACCCGCAGCACCACCGGACGCAAGCCTGTCGGCCGTCCCCCGAAAGCCTGAGCAGAATCCAGACCTTCTAGGTCAGGTTTCGTTGGCTTTTGGGTAGACTGGCTGCATGGCCAAGTCTTCTCGCGACCTCCTCGACGCCGCACGGCGCACCGTCCCGGAGGTCTCCCCCCAGCAGGTTCGCGCCGCTGGTGCATCCCGGACCCTCATCGACGTTCGCGAGCGCAGCGAGTTCGACGAGGGCTACATCCCCGGCGCGATGCATCTGAGCAAGGGGTTCATCGAGACCCGCATCGAGGATTCCGTTCCCCAGCGCGATACCCCGATCACGCTCTACTGCGCAGCTGGGGCTCGCTCGCTGCTCGCCGCTCGCGCCCTCCAGGAGCTCGGCTACACCGATGTTCAATCGATGGCGGGCGGCTACGGCGCGTGGAAGCAGGCCGGTTTCGATTTCATCGTCCCCCGCGTCCTGACCGCACAACAGCAGCAGCGCTACAGCCGTCATCTGCTCATCCCCGAGATCGGGGCTGAAGGCCAGGCCAAGCTGCTCGACGCGCGGGTGCTGCTCATCGGAGCAGGCGGGCTCGGAAGCCCTGCTGCGCTCTATCTCGCGGCCGCCGGCGTGGGGACCATCGGCTTCGTCGATTTCGACACTGTCGACCGCAGCAACCTGCAGCGCCAGATCCTCCACACCGAGGATCGGATCGGGATGCTCAAGACGGCGTCGGCTCGGATCGCGCTCACGGCGCTCAACAGCGACGTTCGCGTGGTCGAGCACAACGTCGTGCTCAGCGGCGAGAACGCGCGCGAGATCTTCGACCAGTACGACATCATCGTCAACGGGTGCGACAACTTCCCCACGCGGTACCTCGCCAACGATGTGGCCATCTTTGCCAAAAAGCCGATGGTCGACGGCGGCATCTTCCGCTTCGAGGGACAGGTCACGACCGTCGTGGCTTTCCAGTCGCCCTGCTACCGCTGCCGGTATCCTTCGCCGCCTCCTCCGGAGGAGGCGCCGTCGTGCGCCGAGGCCGGCGTGCTCGGTGTGCTTCCCGGGATCGTGGGCGTGCTGCAGGCGACCGAGGTGATCAAGCTGATCACCGGCGCCGGCGACCTGCTCACCGGACGGCTGCTCCACATCGACGCTCTGGCCATGAAGTTCCGTGAGTTCCGTGTGCCGCGCGACCCGCAGTGCCCAGTCTGTGGGGAGAACCCCACCATCACCGAGCCCATCGACTACGAAGGGTTCTGTGCCGCTCCGGCACACCTCGCCACCGAAGCCGTCGGCGTTCTCGCCTAACTAGCTAGAGGGTTGCTCCGAAAGGACCCGGATCAGTCCGGCGCTTGCGGCACTGCGGTTCCGTCCGCATCGAGGTGTTCGGCTTCGCTGATGAGCATCACGGGGATGCCGTTGTCGACCCGATAGCGCAGGTGGCAGGCATCGCAGCGCAGTGACTCCGGCTCGACCACGAGCGGGCCGCGGCAACGCGGGCAGGCAAGGATGTCGAGGAGATCCTTGGGGAGCTGACTCATGAGGACATTGTCGCCGGGATGAGGAAGGCCGCGAGCTCATCGCTGACGGCGCTGGCGAGCTCGAGGTTGCTGAGGTGACCACAGTCGAGCGCGACTGAGCGCGCACCCGGAATACTGTCAGCCATGGCAAGAACTTCGGGCGCCGGGATGATCGCATCCTGGGTACCGGCGATGACCAGGGTGGGAACGTTGATGGACGAGAGCAGTGGGGTGCTGTCTGGACGGGCCGCCATCGCCCGCTGCGCGAACGCGATCCCAGCCGGCGTGCATCGCCGGATCCGTCCGCGCACCGGGTCGACGATATGTGCCTCGGCCTGCGCTCCGGGACTGAGCAGGCGGGCGACCATCGGCTCGACGATGGATTCGACGGAGTGTTCACGCTCCACCTGCTCGGCCATTGCGAGGCGGTCATCGCGCGGACCTGCGGCGTCGGCGGATGCCCTCGTGTTGCAGAGCACCAGCGCGCGAATCCGTTCCGGCGCGAGTCGCCAGAGCGCGAAGGCGAGGTAGCCTCCCATGGAGAGGCCCACCACGGCGACGCGGTCGATGTGCAGGGAGTCGAGCGCCGCGATCACCGCGCCGGCGAATCCATCGAGGGTTGGCTCGCCGTCAGGCGGAGGAGGCGACGCGCCGCAGCCCCACAGGTCGACGCGAACGCAGCGCATACCGTCCGACAGCGCGGCGACCTGGTGATCCCACTGGGAGGCATCCAGAGTGAACGCATGGAGGAACAGCACCGCTTCGCCAGTTCCCGAGTCGTGGATGGCCGGCAGCATGTCCTCGCGGACTCTAGGCTTCAGCGCCGACCACGAGCGCTGGGAAATCCTCGTCGAGAGTCGCGGGCTCGATGTGGGTGCGCGCGTGCTTCTCGACGTCGCGCAACTTGAGGATCTCGCTGGGCGTGATCAGCGTGACCGCGACACCGGCTCGCCCGGCACGACCCGTCCGGCCGACACGGTGGAGATACTCGTCAGGGGTGAGCGGCACGTCGTAGTTGATCACGTGCGAGATGTCGTCGATGTCAAGGCCGCGGGCTGCGACATTGGTCGCGATCAGGTACTTGACGTGCGAGGCACGGAACTGCTGCATCGCCCGGTCGCGCTCGCGCTGCGTGAGGTCTCCATGCAGGAGTCCCACCTGGTAGCCGCGACTTCCGAGTTGCGCCTGAAGCACGTCGGCGGTTCGCTTGGTCTCCACGAAGATCAACGCCATGACGACGTCGGGCTGGTCGAGGATCTGGGCGAGCGCATCCGTCTTGTCCGCCCATGTCGTCTGCACGTAGAGTTGCCGCACCTCGGCGGGAATCTCAGGCCTGGTGCTGATCTCCACGGTCTCGGGGTCGTGCATGTGACGCAGGGCGAGCCGGCGAACCCACTCCGGCATGGTGGCGCTGAAGAGCAGCGTCTGACGTTGTGGCGGACATTGACGAAGGATTCGCTCGACATCCGGCGCAAATCCCATGTCGAGCATCCTGTCGGCTTCGTCGAGCACACAGACGCGGACATTCGCGAGGGTGAGGGAACGGCGCTGGATATGATCGCCGAGCCGTCCCGGGGTGGCCACGACGATGTGCGCACCCTGGCGCAGCTCCTCCATCTGGCGTCCGATCGAGTCGCCGCCGTAGATCGCGACGCTGCGCAGCTCGTGCCGCTTGCCGAGCCGGGTCAGCTCCTCGTGGACCTGAACGGCGAGCTCTCGGGTCGGGCAGAGCACCAGGGCCTGCACCGGTCCGTCACGCGGATCGAGGCGCTCGATGATCGGGATACCGAAGGCAGCCGTCTTGCCGCTCCCGGTCTGCGCCTGTCCGATGACGTCGCGCCCGGCCATCGCAAAGGGGAGCGATCCGGCCTGAATCGGAGTCGCCATGGTGTAGCCGAGCTCGGCAACCGTGTTCTGCATGGCGACGCTCAAGGCGAGCTCGCTGAAGCTGACCGGTTCGGGGATGATTGTGCTCAAGACCTCATCGACCGGCGCCGGAGCGACGGGACGGGGCCTTGCGGCGAGCGGTCTACCAAACCGCGCGCGAGAAGACGAACGCAAGACAATGTGAGTTTACCCCGGATTGGCGAGTTCACGCCTGCGTAAGATCGAGGTGATGCAGTTGATCCGCGTCAGCGCGCCCCGCATCGGATGACTCCGCTTCCGGATATCGGCGCGGCGCGGTCTCTTTCCGCAGCATTCGTCCCGCGCGTGGTGGTCCTCGATCTCGACGGCACGACCATCGACTACCGGCAGGACCTCCATCCCCGGGTGCGTGAGGTGGTGCGCGCCGTGGCATCGCACATGCCGGTGATCGTCGCCACCGGGCGCATGTACCGTTCAGCCCTGTACTGGGCGGAGGAGCTGCTGGTGCAGGAGCCGCTGGTCTGCTACCAGGGCGCGATGGTCCGTGAGATGCCACGGGAGAACGGCGCTCCGGGCGAGACGATCTTCGAGCAACCGCTGCGCGCGGTCCCGGCGCGCCGCGCGCTGCACATCGCTCGCGAGCAAGACTGGCACTACCAGGCGTATCAGCACGACGAGCTGCTCTGCGAGCGCGATCGCCCCGAGGCACGCCTCTACTCGCACATCAGTGGCGTGCAGTTCCGGGTCGTCCCTGACCTCGAACCGCTGCTCGAACACGGGACGACAAAAGCGGCGTGCGTCATCGAGGATCCCGTCGAGGTGGATCGCGCCACCGCCTTGATGACCCGGGAGCTCGCCGGTGACGCTCGCATCACCCGCTCGAACCCGGAGTTCGTCGAGATCCTCGATCCCGAGGTCAGCAAGGCGGTGGCGTGCGAGATCGTCTGTTCGCGCCTCGGGTACTCGCTCGCGGACGCGCTGGCCATCGGCGACGCCCCCAACGACATCGAGATGTTGCTTGCGGCGGGATATGCCGTGGCGGTGTCGACCTCGCGCCCTGAGGTGCTCGCGGCCGCGGATGCCACCTGCGCGCCGCCTCAGGACGGCGGGGTCGCAGACGTCCTCGAGGCCTTCGCGCTCGTGTGATCGGGCGTTAGCGCGGCCGGACCCGGAGTACGCTGCGCGAGTGAACCGCGCGTCGGTCGTGGCCTTGTGCCGCGTATTTTTCGCGGGTCTGACCGTCGTTGCGATCGTGGTCCAGCTGGCTAGCCTCGCCGGCAAGGGAACCCTCAACCCGGTCAACTATTTCAGCTATTTCACCATCGACAGCAATCTGATCGCGACCGGTGTGCTCATCGCCGGCACGCTCAACCGTAACCATGCGTCCACACCACGGCTCGACCTGGTGCGCGGAGGTGCGGTTGTGTACATGAGCATCACCGGGATCGTCTTCACGGTGCTGCTGTCCAACACCGACGTCGACACTGCGATCCCGTGGATCAACTCGGTGGTCCACGAGCTCATGCCGCTGGTGATGCTCGCCGACTGGTTGATCACTCCGCCGGCGGCTCGCCTGCGCCTCCGCCAGGGTATGCTCTGGCTCAGCTTTCCACTCGTCTGGATCGTCTACACCATCGTCCGCGGCGCCATCGTCAACCACTATCCGTACCCATTCCTCGATCCGGCGAACGGTGGCTACGCAAGCGTCACGGTGTACTGCCTCGCGATTCTCGTCGCGATGGTCGTGGTCAGTGCCCTCGTGGTGGTGCTCGCCAACGCAGCCGGAGGCGGCCGACGCGCGGAGGCAGCGTGATCATGCCGTCGCGGTCGTGAACCCTCCACCACTCTTGTTGCCGAGTCGCCCGCGCGCAACCAGGTCGCGGAGCATCCCGACCGGCTCCCAGCGCTCATCTCCCGTCTGACGAAAGCCCTCGTCGAGGATCGCCTCCACCACGTCGAGCCCCACCAGGTCGGAGAGTTCGAACGGTCCCATCGGCCAACCGAGCGCGTTGCGCACCGCGAGATCGCACTCCTCGACGGAGATGTAGCCGCCCTCCACGAGGCGCATCGCCTCCTGGATGGCGATGAAGAGGATGCGGTTGGCGATGAAGCCGTACTCCTCGCGAGCCAGGCGCACCGGCGTCTTGCCGATCGCCCGCGCGAAGTCCATGGCGCGGAGAATCGTGTCCTCCGCTGTGTGCGGCCCCGGCACGACCTCCACGAGGGTCATGAGCAGCGCCGGGTTGAAGAAGTGGACGTTGAGAAAGCGCTCGGAGCGGGTCACCGACTGCTCGAGCAACGACGACGCCAGGGTTGACGAGTTCGTGCCGATGATGGCGGTATCATCGGCGTGCTCGCAAATGCGCGCGTAGACCTCGCGCTTGATTGCGCGATCCTCGGCGACCGACTCGATGATGGTTGCCGCGCCGGCGACGGCACCGAAGTCCGACGAGAGGGTGACCCGAGCGAGCGCTGTCTCACATGTGTCGCCGTCGAGCTTTCCCTTCTCGACACGGCGCCGGAGCAGGCTGGCGCAGGACGTGCTGGCGCTGCGGAGCCGGTCATCGCTGCGGCTGATCAGGCGGACGGCATAGCCGTGCAGCGCGGCTTGATAGGCGATCTGTCCGCCCATGGCGCCCGCGCCCACCACCGCGAGAGTGGGGTCGGTGGCCGGCTCAGCCTCCGGCCAGTCCGACATCGCGCCCGGGGTGGGTCATCGCTTCCGGATCCAGCAGTCGCGTCAACTCCGCCTCACCGAGACCGCTGCGCTCGCGTGCGACCTCACGCACCGTCCGCCCGGTGTTGTACGCCTCCTTGGCGATCGCCGCGGCGGCGTCGTAGCCGATCACCGGGGCAAGCGCGGTGCAGAGCATGAGGCCGCGCTCCACCATGGCAGGCCCGTTCTCGGTGGCCGTGATGCCGTCGACGCAGTTCGTCGCCAGGTTGCGCGCCGATGCGGCCAGCAGCGACGCCGACTGCAGGAGGTCGTACGCGGCGACCGGCATCATCACGTTGAGCTCGAGAAGCGACCCCGCCGCAGCGCAGAAGGCGACGGTCGCATCGTTCCCGACCACCTGCGCGGCCACCATGGTCACCGACTCGCAGATGACCGGGTTCACCTTCCCAGGCATGATCGACGAACCGGGCTGCACGGCCGGGATCGCAATCTCTGCGATGCCCGCGCGCGGTCCGCATCCGAGCAGGCGGAGGTCGTTGGCGATCTTGAACATCGACACGGCGACGGCACGGAGCGCCCCGCTCGCCGAGACCACGGCGTCGAGGGTCGACTGCCCGCTGAAATGATTGCCGGTCTCCCGAAAGGGGATGCCGAGATCGGCCGCGATCAGCGCAATCACCTTGGGCGGGAACTCTGGGTGCGTGCCCACGCCGGTTCCCACGGCGGTTCCGCCAAGGGGCAGGTCGGCAAGGGTGGTGATGGCCTCTTCGCAGCGCAACCTGGCCCGCTCCATCTGCCCCGCGTAGCCCAGGAACTCCTGGCCGAGGCGGATCGGTGTCGCGTCCTGAAGGTGCGTGCGCCCGGTTTTGATCACCGCCCAGAACTCGCCGGACTTGCGCCGGAGCGAGTCCTCGAGGACCTGCAGCGCGGGAATGACGTCCTCCCGCAACGAGACCGCGGCTGCGACCTGGATCGCACTCGGGAACACGTCGTTGCTCGACTGCCCGATGTTGACGTGGTCGTTGGGGTGCACCGGGGTCCGCGACCCACGCACGCCACCGAGCAATTCGATGGCTCGGTTCGCGATCACCTCGTTGGCATTCATGTTAGTCGAGGTCCCACTGCCGGTCTGGAACACGTCGACGATGAACTCGCCGTCGAGGGCTCCGTCGATGACGTCCTGGGCGGCGCGAATGATCGCGCCGGCGAGGTTCTCGTCAAGCAACCCGAGTTCGCGGTTAACAAGCGCTGACTGCTGTTTGATCAGCCCGATGGCGCGGATGAAGCCGCGCGGCAGCCGCAGGTCGCTGATCGGGAAGTTGACCTTGGCGCGCATGGTGTTGGCGCCGTAGTAGGCGTCTGCCGGGACCTCGAACTCACCCATGGAGTCGCGTTCGCTCCGGGTCGCGGTGATGGTCATGCACTCGTCTCCTCTCGATGCAGCGGAATGGTCATGTCGAACTCGGCGCCGCTCCCCGGGACGCTCCGAGCCGCCACGGATCCGCCATGCCGTTCGGCGACCGTGCGCACGATGTAGAGACCGAGGCCGCTCCCCGGTACCTTGCGCTGACGTTCGGCGACCGACCGGAAATATTTGTCGAACAGGTGCCCGGTATCGGCGACCGGGAATCCGGCTCCGTGGTCGCGCACCGTGAAGCGCACGGCGTCGCCCTCGCGCACGGCCAGCACCTCGATCGGAGATCCCGTCGGCCCGTGCTTGACCGCGTTGCCGAGCAGGTTGGTGAGCGCGAGGATGAGCCGGCGCCGGTCGCCTTTGATGGTCATGCCGCGCTCGCATTCACTGCTGATGGGCGACTCGCGCAGCTTCGCCTCCATGGCGACGTGTTCGATGGCCTCGGCCACCACGTCCTCCGCGTCCATGACCTCGAGCGCCAGGTGGTCGTCAGGATCCTCGAGGCGCGCCAGCTCCGCGAGCGCGTTGACCATCCGCACCATCATCTCGGTGCTTGCAGTGATCCCCTCGATGGCCACGATCGCCGTCTCGGGGAGCGCCCCGAGCATGCCGGCGCTGAGCAGCTGCCCGTAGCTGTTGAGGATCGTGAGCGGGCGCCGGAGCTCGTGCATGGTGATCGAGAGCGACGTCCCCCGCGCCGACGATTCCGACGTCGCGCTGGACAGCCGCCGCTCGAGGGTTGCAACCGACGATGCGGCGAGTCGCTGTCCGACCGCCTCGATGTCGTCGGCCGTCGTGGTTGCGAGCTCCAGCGTCTCCTCGGCGTCGACCCGCTCCTCACGAACGGCCTCGGCTGTCGCCTGGCGGAGGGCGGTGAGATTGGCGAGCGCCTTCTCCAGGCGTCGTTCGATGCCGGTTTCCGCGTCGAGATGGTGATACGCGATCAGCGGGCGAAAATCGTCAGCGGTCAGAGCGACGAGGACGGCGTTGACGAACTGGCGTGGTCCGCGAGCGCGGTCCGGAGGTTCGCCGGGGTTAGCCGGTGAGACCTGCCTCGCCCACAGATCGGCGATCCGCGCCGCGTGGGTCGCCAGGAAATCGCTGAACTGCCGGGTCACGCCGCTGAAGTCTAGGCGCACCAGGCGTCAACTCAGCGAGCGCGGCATCCTCGATGGCTGCAACCTTCACTGCGAGCTGCACCGGCGAGCGGCTGCTCCGGCGGTGACGCGACCAGAGCACCGCGCCAAGCACGGCGAACGGGATCATCTGAAGATCGATGAGCACTGAGATCGCGCCGGCGTGCGCGACCGAGACGCCGGAGTGGGAGAGCAATGCGATCAGCACGCCCTCGCGGAGGCCCAGGCCGTTGATGCTGAACGGCGCCAGCGCGACCAGGAGGGTGATCGGGATGCAGACCGCAAGCACGGTCCAGCTCAGATCCACGCCGATCGCTCGAGCGGCCACGCTCAACGCAAGCAGGTTGAAGCCCCATCCAGCAGCGCCGACCAGCAGTGACTGGGCGACCGCATGGGGGTGGCGCCGGTAGCCGGCGAACGCGTCGCTGAACGAACGGACGCCCCGGCTCATCGCTCCCGACACGCGGGCGAGCAGGCGGTGGGGCACGAGGCGGTCGGCGCTCAGCGCCAGCAGCCAGATGACCACGACCGTCGCGGCGAGCGCGGCGATCACGATCACGACCCCGGTGCCAAGCAGCGCGCGAAGCAGGATCGCGGCAGCAATGCCCCAGCACGTCATGCCGAGCATGCCCGCGAGGCGACTGCCTGCGAGTGAGGCGAGCACGTTCCCGTGGCCGACCTGGCGGCCCATCTCGACGGTGCGCATGGCGTCGCCGCCAACGCCCGCGGGAAGCATCTGGGTGAAGAACATCCCCTGGAGGTATGAGGAGCTCAGACGTCGCCAGCTCAACACCGCTCCCGGTCCGGCGCCGGCAGGCGCGTTGGCGGTACGGAGGAGCACCCCCCACTCGACGACGCTCGCGGCGACCGCGAGCACCGTGAGCCCGAGAGCGGCTGCGATCCAGAGCGGATCTGCGTGTGCCAGGCTGGCCACCGCTTGGGGCAGGTTGATGGTCCGCGCCAGAATGATCAGGCCGACCACCGTTCCGCTGACCCGGGTCCACGGGGACCCCATCACGGCACGGAGGATGCGCACGGCCTGTCTCATCCGCTCCATTGAAACAGGGTTGGACCGGTGATTACTTGCCGTATGTCCGGAACGTGACACGCCGGCTGTTCCCTGCGACGCCTTCCGCAGGCGGCGCGTCACTCTGCTGCCAGATACGGCTCCCTGAAGGCGGTCTGCTCGGGGATGAACACCAGCGGAAGATCGTCCACCGGCCCATTGCGGTTCTTGGCGACGATCAGCTCGGTCTTGCCCTTGTCGATCTCGCGGTTGTGCATCCCCTCGCGGTAGAGGAAGAGCACCACGTCCGCGTCCTGCTCGATCGAACCGCTGTCGCGCAGGTCGCTCAGCTGCGGACGTTTGTTCTCGCGCTGCTCGGCGGCGCGGGACAGCTGGGACAGGGCGAGCACTGGGACGTCGAGCTCCTTCGCGATGGCTTTGAGCCCCGAGGAGATGTCCGACACCTCCTGCACCCGGGAATCCCGCCTGCCGCCCTGCATCAGCTGCAGGTAGTCGATCACGATCAGCTCGATCTTGTGCTGGGATTTCATCCGCCGGGCCCGGGCTCGCAAGGTGTTGATCGCCAGCCCCGGCGAGTCGTCGATCCAGAGGTCCGCGTGGGTGAGGGTATCCATCGCCTTGGCGATCTTCTGGAAGGCCATCGAGTCCGCCTGGCCGGTGCGGAGCATGTAGGAGTCGACGTGCGCCTCGCTGCAGATGAGCCGTTGCACCAACGATTGGCGCGACATCTCGAGCGAGAAGACGACCACGGGCCGGCCCGCGAGCACCGCCGCATTGCGAGCGATGTTGAGCGCGAATGACGTCTTGCCGACGGCGGGTCGCGCGGCAAGGATGATGAGCTCGCCGGGCTGCAATCCCTGGGTCAGCATGTCGAGCTTGGAGAAGTTGGTCGGCACGCCGGTGACGAGCTGCTTGTGCTCGATGCGCTTCTCGAGGACGTCCCACCACTCGCGCACCACCGGCGCGATGTTGCGCATCTCCGAGCCGCGGCTCTCCTGACCGATCTTGAAGACTTCCTGCTCGGCCTGGTCGATGGCGTCGGCCACCGGGGTCGTGTTGTCGAAGCCAAGACGGCTCACCTTGCCGCCAGCCTCGATGAGCCGGCGCCGGAGCGCGTGCGCGATGACGATGTCCGCGTAGTGCTTGACACTCGCGGAGCTGGGCACCACCAGCGTCAGCTCGGCGATGTAGTCCATCCCGCCGGCGCGCCCGATTCCCGGGCCGCGCTCGAGCTGATCGCGCAACGTGACCGTGTCGATGGCTTCGCCGCGATCGTCGAGCGNNGCGCCCACGCGTCCCACCAACTCGGCCTGCGGGAGAGAGGTCATTGGGCCGCGACGACGACCTTGAGTGTCTCCGTGACGTCAGGGTGGAGCTCGATGGTGGCCTCATGGGGGCCGAGCGAGCGGATCGGTGGATCGATCTCGATCTTCCGCTTGTCGATGTCGATCCCCGCCTCACGCTTCAGTTGCTTCGCGACGTCTGCGGTGGTGACGGTCCCGAAGAGGCGGCCGGCTTCCCCGGCCTTGGCATAGACGGTGACGGTCAGCTTGCGGAGTCGCTGTGCCGTCTCCTTCGCGTCAATGAGCGCCTTCTCGACGCGACGGCGGGTGGCCTCCTCGCGGCGACGGATCTGGTCGACGGTGTTCTGATCCGCGATAACGGCGAGGTGCTTGGGGAACAGGAAGTTGCGCGCGTATCCGGGGGACACCTCGCGCACATCCCCAGGCTTCGCCGTTCCTGCCACTTCTTTCAAAAACAGAACCTTCACGAGATAGCTGCCTCCTGCTCGTCGGGACGCAGGCGCCGGTAGATCATCAGCGCGAACCGCTCTCCGTTGCGAACGTCGTCGTCGAAGCGGCTGCGCCGCTGGGTGATCAGCATCTCCTGCTCCGCGACGATGTGACGCGGACAGGCGGCGATGAACGCGCGGGTCGCGAGCAGGCTCAGCGCAAGAACGTCGAGCTCACCGATCACCGGCAGCGACTCCGGCAGGTCGACCACCGGCAGCGCGATCAGCGCAAGGCCACCACCGAACGCGAACTTCATGTACCCGGGCACACGCGGATCGAACATGAGGCAGTATGCGAGCCGCAGCGTGCGCGGCAGGTCGACGAAAAGGCGTTTGGCACTGCGGAGCTTGCTCAACATCTCGAACCGCGCATTCTACTTTGTTGCCGTTGCGCCCGATCGGTACCGTCCGGCGATTGCATGTGCGCGCGCGTATCAGTCGTCACGCAGGACCTCGGTGTGCGCCTCGACCCAGGCGCGTGCGAGCGCGCGATCCGCGGGCGGAATCGTCCCTTCGATGACGGCTTCGCGGATGGCGGCCTTGGCTCGACCCACCCAGGGTCCTGGCCCGCGGCCCGCCATTGCCATGAGCTCGTCCCCGCTGAGCGGATCGGCCATCGCCGACACAGCACCTCCTGCGTCGAGGCGTTCCATGCGCTCGCCCAGCTCGTTGATCTCCTCGAGGGTCGGGTAGGCGGACGCCGTGGTGTCAGCCCGGGCGAGATCCAGCATCTTCGCGCGGAGCGGCCCGGCGTCCCGGATCAGCCTGCGCACCGCGGCGTCGCTGAAGGTCTCGCGGTCGTACTGGATCGGGCGAAGGTGCAGGCGGACGAGCCGGCTGACGTCGCTGACCTCGTCATTGCTGAATCGCCAGCGGGTGAGGATCGTCCGGGCCATCTCCGCGCCGATCTGCGGGTGGTCGTAGAAGGTGTGCCGGCCGTCCGCCGCGATCACGTGGGTTGGCGGCTTGGCGATGTCATGCAGCAACGCCGCGGTGCGCGTTACGAGGTCTGCAGTGGCGGCGTCGACCGTGGCCAGGGTGTGGCCGTAGACGTCATCAGTGTGGTACCCGCCCTGCTCGATCCCGATAGCCGCGACGAGCTCGGGGAGTACGAGCTCGAGCAAGCCGCCTTCGCGCAGCACCTCGATGCCGGCGCTAGCGTGCGGTGCCACGAGCAGGCGGCGGATCTCGTCGCTGACCCGCTCGACGGAGAGGATCGATGTTCGCGCCGACTGGGCGCGCATCGCCTCGATCGTCCCGGGGGCGAGGGTGAAGCCGAGCCGGGCCACGAACCGGGCCGCGCGGAACATGCGCAGCGGGTCCTCGGCGAAGGTCTCGGCAGGATCGAGAGGGGTGCGCAGAATGCCGTCGACGAGGTCGGCGAGGCCCTTGCCGATGATGTCGATCACCTCGCCGTCGAGGCTCTGGCAGAGCGCGTTGACGGTGAAGTCACGCCGCCAGACATCCTGCTCGAGCGTGCCCGGGCGGACATCGGGGTTGCGCGACTCGGGGTCGTAGCGTTCGGCCCGAGCGCGGACGCCCTCCACGATCCACGTGCCTCCGCGGATCTGCGCGGTCCCGAATCGTTCAAACCGCTCGGGTGGGTGCCAGCCGAATGCCGAAGCGACCGCCGCGAGCAGAGGCATCGAGTCCGTCCCGACAGTGACCAGGTCGATGTCCTTCCCCTGCGCCCCACCGAGCAGGCGATCGCGGACGAACCCACCGACGAGATACGTCTCCACCTCGAGGGAGCGCGCCGCCGTCCCAATGGCCTCGAGGAGATCCTCGAGCTCCGGCGACTCCGGTCTCACCTCGCGGATGGTCGCGGTCACGAGGTTGCGCGGGCCAAACGCTGTGGCCTGCCACGAAGCATCGCCGCGGCCAGGACGGCCGCCAACGCGGCACAGAGACCGGCCCCAAGAAACACGGCGCGAAGCTCGGTCACGATCGCTGCAGTGACGTCGCGTTCGTATGCGGGGCAATTGAGCGGCGACGTCGGACAGAGCACCGACGGCAAAGGAAACGACGTCGCCGTCGTGTAGAAGATGTGGAGGCTCACGGCGGTGAGGATGGAGATGCCCACGAGCATCCCGATCATGCGCGCCACGACTACGAGCGCCGACGCCAGCCCATGCATCTGCTCGCGCACCGAGGCGAGCATCGAGGCGTTGACCGGAGCGATCGCCAGGCCAAAACCCAGCCCGCAGGCAACCAGCACCGGATCACTCGGATGCAGCCAGGCCGGTCCGAACGGATCGCCGAGCGTCGTCGCCGTCCACCGGGTCATCAGCAGGAACGCCGCTGCGGTGACCCCCATTCCGGCGGCGGCGACGAGTCGATTCCCAAGGCGCTGGGAGAGCCACCCACCGGCAATTGCGCCGATGGGCACGCCGACCAGGAGGCGGAGCAGCACCAGCGCCGCCCCGAGCTGGGAATTCGGGTCCACCGTCGAACGGGCGAGCACGGGGATATCGAGAAGCGCTGCCATGAGGGCCGCGCCGACGGCGAGATTGGTCAACAGCGCCCCGTACGCGCCCGGTGACCGGAGCTCGGAGGCAGCCACGAGCGGTTGCCGCGCTCGGCGCTCTCTGACCACGAAACCGGCGATGGCCACCGCCCCGAGCGGGAGCAGCCACAGCGCCGCCGGCGAGATCGCCCCGGTGGAAGGATCCTCTGCGGAGAAGCTGACGATGATCGTCGAGAGTGCCACCCCGAGGAGGACCGCTCCGGGCCAGTCCACCGCTGCGGCCATCGATGGAAGTCGCCGCACGGCGATCAACGCGCGTGTGGATCCATGACCGAGGGCTTCCCAGAGGATGAGACCCACCGTCGCTGCAATGGCCACGAGCGCGATCGGCGTCAGCCAGACCATGCCGCCGATAGCGGTATACGCAAGACCCATCGTGTCGTTGTCGCGAAGCGGCTCTGGCGATGCGATGGAGAGGCACCCGGCGATGAGCGCGATCGCCGCCAGGAACATGGAGACGCGATCGAGCCGAGGGCGCGAAAGAGGGACGCCGTCCCCGTCGCTTGCGGGACGCACGGCGATATCCGTCGGCGGCGAGGCGGCGAAGAGCCCGAGCGCGAGCGCGGCGGCGATCGGGATGTTCAGCCAGAAGATCGTCTGCCAGGAGGCGAAGGTGAGGATCAGCCCGCCGTAGAGCGGACCGAGGACGCTCCCCAGCTCCTGGACGCCGCCGATGACGCCCAGCGGCACGCTCCGGCGCTCCGCCGGCCACAGATCCGCCACCAGCGCGAGCGTCACCGGCACGAGGCCGCCGCCGCCGAGGCCCTGGAGTGCCCGCCCCGCGACCACNNACCGATCCGAGATCGGTCGCCGAAGCGGTGACCAGTGACCCAGCGGCGAACACCGCGAGACACAGGATCAGCAGCGGCTGGCGACCGTACAGATCGGAGAGCCGGCCCAGGAGCGGCATCACCACGACATACCCGAGCAGGAAGCCACTGACAATCGGCGTCGCGGCCTGAAGCTGGTCGATGCCGATGCCGACGCTGACCATGATCGCCGGCAGGGCGAGCACGATCACATACGTGTCCATGGCGGCCACGAGCACNNGCGGGCGGCGGCGTCACTGACACGTTCTCGCCATAGTTGGTGAGAACGAGCGTGTAGGTGGTGTCGGTGCTCTTGCTGATGAACGGCCCGCTGAGCACGACCCGCCGGAGCTGCTTGCTGCTGGTGTCGATGCCGAAGGTGGCCGCGACGCTCTTCGACGGATCAGCGCTGGTGAGCAAAGCGGCCACGGCGCTTCCGGGAAGTGAGCAGCCGATTTCGTGCAGCGCTTCGCCGTTGTATCGATCGTCGCTCTCGACCTGCGGCGACTGGCACTTGAGCAGCAGTGAGGAAAGACCGTTTTTCGGATCGATGAGCTGGGCAGGGTCGGCAAAGCCGTAATCCGTCGGATCAGCGCTCGTGAACCCCGAGCTGGTGGGGAGCTTGACCGAGAACGTGCCTCCCACCGAGACGACCGGAACGTTCACCGCCAAGCCGAAGATCGACACCTGCAGCGTCCCGGACATGCTGTCCGGACGTTTCATGTCGCCGCTTCCCCCGGTGAGCTGCGCACCGGAGCTGGAGCCGCCCACGTTGGCGCCGGTGAGCACGAAGTGGAACGACGGCGTCCCGTCAAGGACAGTCTTGGTCGTCTTCAGCAGGGAAGTCGCGTTGAGCGACGGACTCCCACCTCCACACGCGCTCAGCAGCAGCACTGTGGTCGAGACCACGGCGAGGCGGTGCAAGCCCGCGATGAGGTTCCCTCCGAACCCGGTCAGGTATCGCGGGCGAGTATAGGTGTGCCGATACACTGCGACGCGTGAGTGGAGTGAGTGCCGCGTCGGCCGAGATCGATGCGGCGCAGTTCTTCGCAATCGACATCCGCGTTGGGACGGTGCTGCGCTGCGAAACGTTCCCGGAGGCGCGGCGTCCCGCATACCGGCTGGTCATCGACTTCGGTCCTTTGGGGACGCTGCGATCGTCGGCGCGTCTGACCGACCTCTACACCCCTGAGCAGCTCACCGGGAGCTCGGTGGTCGCGGTCGTGAACCTGCCGCCCCGGCAGATCGGCCCGGTGCGCAGTGAGGTGCTTGTGCTCGGTGTGTACCAGGAGGGCTCCGAGCGGGTGGTGCTGCTCCGTCCCGATCAGCCGTGCAATCCCGGCGATCGGGTTGGCTGAGATCACCAGATCCGTGGCAGCTTGAGACTCCGTTCGCTGATCGGCGAGCCCGGTGCGCGCCGGGTGAGTCCGATGCTGCTGCTCCTCGTCATCCTCACGTTCTTCCTGGTGTTCACGGGGGTGTCATGCAACCAGGCCAACACCAAGAAAGCGCTCACATCGATCGATGCCAGTCAGGGAGTGACCGGGTCCCAGGCCGCACAGGTGAACGCCTGCGTCAATTCGCTCAACGGGGTGAACATCCTCACGTACAGCGGCTGGCAACTCGTGTTCGGGAAGGACCCGGTCGTCGGATCGATCCCCGCACCCTGCGACCAGGCCAACGCGGCGGCCACCGATACCTCATCGGCGAACATCGGCCCGCAGATCCTGGCGTTCCTGGCGCTGGCATGCGCGTTCCTGGGGCTAATCGTCTCGATGCTCGGCGCCCTTGGTCTCGTCGCGGCGCGGAGCAGGGCCCTGGTCACCGCGATCTTCTCCGCGGGTGCCGGAGCGCTGCTCATCCTCGACCAGTTCCACGTCCACGACGCGCTCTTGTCGAAGATCTCATCGAGCGAGGGATCGAGCACACCCGGTCTGGATCCCACATCGCTCTTCACGGTCAACGCCGGGATCGGGCTGATCGCCGCGCTGGTGATCCTTGGAGTCGCCGTCGTCTACAACCTGGTGGCGCTCGTCGTGACCCCGGTCCCGCACGATGCCGCCACACCGGACGCTGACGACGTCTCCACGCCCGAGGAGCCGGCCCCGGATGCAAACTCGCCGCCGCAAGAGCTGCAGGAAGAGCCGGCGCAGGAGGCCGATCCGCCGCCCTAGCGGTCAGCTCATTTGGTGCCGCCGAGAAAGGGGATGCCGTACGTCTCCGGCTCGGAGCCAACCGACGTCGACCAGACCTCAGCGATCTCGTCAGCGGTCCAGCCACCGTCGCGATAGGCGACCGAGATTTCCTTCGGGTGCGCCCAGAGCGAGAGCTTGTCGCCACCGAGGCCGATGCATTGGCCGGTCACCTCTGACGCCGCGTCGGACGCGAGGAACACGAGCAGGGGAGCGACGTCGTCGGGCGTTCCCATGCCCATCTGCTTGCGCACCGTCGCGGGCAGTGGCTCGCCCTTCTCCGCCGCCTCGACCAGTGGCGCCATACCGGGAATTGTCGAGATCATCCGGGTGATCGCATTGGGAACGATCGCGTTGACGGTGATGTTGTGTTTCGCGCACTCCATCGCCCACGTGCGAGCGAATGCGGCGATCCCTGCCTTGGCTGCCGAGTAGTTGGTCTGCCCGAAGTTGCCGCGCTGCCCTGCGATCGACGAGACCACCACGATCCGTCCTCCGGTCCCCTGCTCGCGCATCCGGCGAACCGCCGCACGCGCGCAGGTGAAGGTGCCGCGAAGGTGCGTCTGGGTCACAACGTCGAAATCGTCATCGCTCATGTTCCAGAGCACGCGGTCGCGAAGGATGCCCGCGTTGGTGCACATGATGTCGAGATGCCCGAAGGCGCTCACCGCGCCGGAGACGAGCTGGTCCGCGGCTTCGGTCGAACCGACGGCGCACACCTCGGCGATCACCCGACCGCCGGCTTTGGCGATCTCGTCCGCGGTCGCTTCTGCGACGTCGCCGTCGACGTCGTTGACGACCACGGCGCATCCGGCATGGGCGAGCGCGAGTGCATACGAGCGTCCGATACCACGACCACTTCCGGTGACGACGGCGACCTTGCCTTCGAGATTCATGGCGCCAACTCTAGTGCCCGGCGTCGTGGATGCGCTCGGCGAAGTCGATCTCCACGTGCTCGCCGCGGGGCTCGTAGCCGGCCTGCCGGTAGATCGAGTTCGAGACAGGATTGTCCGCATCCGTGAAGAGCATGGCGCGGTCGATCCCGGGGCGCTGCAGCGCTTCGGCGGTCACCTCGTAGGTGAGCCGCCGGGCATACCCGTGGTTGCGATGCTCGGGAGGCGTGTACACGGGTCCGACACGCAGCACCCCTGCTGCGTCGCGGTACCCAACCATGGACACGATGTCGCCGTCCGCGATCCACAGGTCCACCTGTCCGCTCTGCACCATGCGGTCGGCCATCAGGTGGGCATTCGCCGGTACGGCGTGCTCGATCTCCGCGCTGAAGACCTGGAGCCACTCCGCGATCGCGGACACGTCGGCGGGCCGGCCGGGTCGTCGTGCGCCGGGCGGGACGGGGACGTCGACGAGCGAGCCGAGCACGTTGAGGAGGATCGTCCGGTCGCGTTCGATGCGGTCGTCGGTGATCTCCGTCCACGCTGCGGCAACCACGCGCGCCGACTCCGCCGGGCCGACAACACCGAGCGGACGCAGTCCCAGCGCCGCGGCGCGCGTGACCGCGGCGCGCGCGAGGTCCGGCGCGGCTTCCGCGGGGAGTGATGACACCAGGAGGTTGTACGGAGGAGTCCAGCTGACCGCGCCGACCACTGTCTCCGAGTCGGTGATCCACCAGAAGCTGGGAGGGCCGCTGTACGTGCTGGGTGCCGCGCCGCGCACGTTCTGGATGATGGTCAGGAGGACGTTGCGGGCGCAGGGGTCTGCCTTGAGAAACGGTTCTGCGGCCGCCGCATACTCCTCGACGTCACCGGTGGTGTGGACCTGAATCACCGCGCGATTGTGGCGTTCTCAGAGCGCGAGGCGTCCACCGGTGGCCACCTGCGCCACCACGTAGACCACCCACGGCAGACCCGCAAGCATGAGCAGCGCGCCTCGTGCCTGTCCGCGCCAGAGCAGCGCGAGGAGATATACCGCCGTGATCAGCGTGAGGGTGGCGCTGATGAGCCCGGCCGCCCCCGGCTGCCATGTGGTGAAGACGATGCCGATTGCGGCGAGGACACAGGCCTGAAAGGCGGCCGATCCGGCGACGTTGCCGAACGCGAGCATGTCGTCGTTGGTGCGCACCCAGAGCACGCTGTTGAGCGTTTCCGGAAGCTCGGTCGCTATGGGGACGACAACCAATGCGAGGACGAGCTGCGGGATCTGGAGCGCTGACGCGGTCCGATCGAGCGCGCTGACGAACAGTTGTGAGCCGACCACGAGCAACGCGATGGCGACGAGGAGTTGCAGCGTCACCAGCACCGGGTGCGGCTCGCCGGGACGCCAGCGCACGATGTGCAGCGGCTCGGGACTCTCGCCCGCCGCCGCGCTGCCGCGCAACGTCGCCACCACGTACACCGCATAGGCGACGAGCAGCAGCGCACCGACAGCGATGCGGGCACCATTCGGCAGCACGCTCGATATCACCGCCACGGTGAATGCCCCGATGAACACCCCCAGATCACGGCGCGCCTGGCGCCGGTCGATCACCAGGCGGCGCGCGCCGCCACGGATCATCACTGCGATGCCGGTGGCGCCCGCGCCGAGCGTGAGCAGCAGGAACGGCGAGCCGAGCACCGCGCCGGTTGCAACCTTGTTGGCGCCTGGCGAATGCGTCGCCAGGGCGACGATCGGGACGACAGTCTCGGGAAGGGAGGTTCCGAGCGCGGCGAGCAGGCTGCCCGTCGCGCCACTGCCGAGGTTGAGCAGGTAGCCCGCCCATTCAATCGCGTTGGTGAACAGCTCCGACGCGACGACGACGAAGATCAGGCTGGCGATGAACAGCAGGGCGGTGATCATCGCCGTCCCATCAACCGGTCGAACGGCGTATGCAACCACGCGGTCGCAAACCCGAGCACGTGACGGATGGTCACGGGCTGCACACGATGCACCGGGCCGCCGCCGCCCGCGACATCCACCGCGTCGCGCACGCGTTGGCGAATCCACGGAAACACGGTTCGGGGCAAGGCGTCGGGTGGTGCCATGCGAAGCGCCCACGACTCGATGCTTCGCCGCGGCGCACCCCCGATGACCTGGCCGAGATACACGACGTCACCCGCCGAGCGGAGTCCCCGCCACGCGTACACGCCGACGATGCCGGCGATGCGCACCTCGTAGCCGGTCTCCTCCGCGGTCTCGCGTGCCGCGGTGACAGCGGGATTCTCGCCCGGCTCGCAGTGACCGCCGGGGAGCTCCCATCCCGGCGGCCACGGCCGGAACTGGAGGAGCACTCGCCCGCGCTCCACGATTGCGACCTGCGCGCCCTCGACGGGCCACTCCACGCCGTTGATCACGACGAAACTCATGACAGGACGTGAAAGAGGTTGGGCAGACCGATGAAGAAGGGGTGCACCCCGGGCTCGATCAGATGCTCGAAGGTGAGCGATGCAGTCTCGGTCGACATCGCCGATGCGATGTCGACGGCTCCATGCGTCAGGGGCGGAGGCAGCAGGATCGCGAGTGCCGCGAGCACGTAGATTGCGTTGCGGTACTGCTCCGTGTACAGGAACACGCGCGGGATCCGGCCGAACAGCAGCGCTCGGAGCACCGCGTAGCCATCAAGTCCAGGAATGGGGAGAGAGTTGAACACGAAGAGCGCGAGATTCACGACGAACCCCTGCATCAGGACGCCGAGGATCACGCCCTCGAGGGTGAACTGCGCGAGGACATCGTAGTTGGACGCGTCGATGCCAGATCCCAGCAACTCGACGCGGAGCGCTCCGGCAAAGATCGCCGCCATCACGAGGTGCGCGATCGGCCCCGATGCAGCAACCGCGGCGCGCTGCCGGCCCGTGCGCAAGAAGAGCGGATCGAGCGCGACCGGACGGCCCCATCCCACGCCGGCGACGAGCATGGCGAGGCATCCAAACGGGTCCAGGTTGCGACGCGGGTCGAGCGTCATCCGTCCGTCGCGGCGGGGCGTCGGGTCGCCGCAGCGCAACGCGATTGCCGAATGACTGAGCTCGTGGATCACCGATCCGAGCACGAACCCTGGCAGCGTGTAGAGGACGATTGCCAGGTAGGTACCGGGGCTGGTCACCCGGCGCCGGCTACTCGAGCTCGACCCGCGACGGACGCCGCGAGCGCTCTGTTCCGCTCCGTGAGCGTCTCCGCCCGCGGGACGGTGACTCGGTGGATTCCTCCGGCTGCTGCTGTGTATGGTGCTCGATCATCGCCGCCAGTGCGAGCAGCAGCTCGCGCTGGGCGATCAGCAGATGTCGCTGCGCCTCGGGAGGCACGATGTCGCTGAACGACGTTCCGAGCAGTCGCGTCGCCTCATCCACGAGACCTTTGGCCTGTGCCCACAGCGCGTCGCTCATGGCTTGCGATCGGAGAACGTCACCGAGAGCATCCCCTCGTCGAGCCGTCCCTTGGTGACTCGCTTGCCGTTGAGCACGCGCGGCAGTGAGATCTCACGCTTGTACGGCCCGACGCTGACGAACAGCTCGCCCTCGCGGTGCTTGATGTCCACGTCCTCCTTGCCGACGAACGGAAGGTGGAGCTGGAGCTCGTACGTGTTGCCAACCTTGCGAATGCGCTGCGGCACGGACTGATAGAAGATCTGCGAAGGATCACGGTCGCCGTAGATGGACTCGCCCATCTCGGCGAGCGACTCGAGTCCGACGATCTCGTGGTCGAACAGCTTGGTGCGCAGCGTCGGGATTGGCGAGAAGGCGGTCTCCACCATCACCGAGTAGCGCTGCTGCGCTTCCCGCCAGGAGTCGAAATACGTGTCGGTGACCTCCGGCGGCAGCACGCGGTTCACGACCACCAGGTCGGTCAGGTAGTCGTAGAGGCTGAGATAGGTGAACGCGCGCTGCGCCTCCTTGACCACCATCTTCTCGAGGTTGAGCACGATGCGCGTGGTGCACACCTTGGGATCGCCGAGGATCTTCTTCATCCCCTCGAGGTCGATCAGGAGATCCTTGACATTGCTGAAGATGTCGTCACTCGGGAGGGGAATGCTGATGAACGGCTGCATGACCGGGCGCGCGACCTTGTTCATCATCCGGTGGATCGGGAAGATGCGAGCCAGATACCACTTGGCCACGTCGGGAAACGCCAGCAGCTGCAGTGTCTCGCCGGTGGGCGCGCAATCCACGATGAGCACGTCGAACTTGCCCTCGCGCTTGTGCTTCTTGATCCACATGAGGCTCGCCACCTCCTCCATGCCCGGAGGGGAAGCCATCTCCTCGGCGACGATGTCGTCGACGCCCTGCGACGCGAACAGCGAGGTCAGGTAGACNNGCCAGAAGCGTCGGTTGATCGCCGATCTCCTGGTCGACGCTGTCGCCGAGACTGTGTGCAGCGTCGGTGCTGATGACGAGCGTCTTGTACCCGAGGCTCGCGCACTTCACCGCGGTCGCGGCCGCAACGGTCGTCTTGCCGACGCCGCCCTTGCCTGTGTAGAGGATCACTCGCACGCGCGTGTCTCCGTGCTCACGGATTGATGCGCGTGACCACGACCGCCGCAATGAGGATGAGCACGATCATGAGCGAGGCCATGATCGCGACGCGACGGAGGTCGCGTGGCACATAGGGAACGCGATCGAAGGGGATCGCTGCGTCATCGCTCTCGAGCGGCATGAACAGCGCGGCGGCGCTCACCTGGCCTCGGGGGGCGCGTGGCTGCGCTGCCGGGTTGACGCGCTGCACGCGGCGGCGAGCCGAGCCGTCGGTGGCCGCGGCCACCATGTCCGGAGCCTCCATCTCCTCCACGGCCTCCGATTCGATTGCCACTTCGGTGCCCGCGAGCGGCAGGACTGTCTCCGGCAGCACCTGGGGCTGGACCGGGCGCGAGGCAACCGGCGCCGGTGCGGCCGGCCGTTGCGCGAGCGGTCTCGGAGCGGCAGGTGTCGGCGTTCCGGGGCGCCGTGTCGCGGCCCGCTGCTTCTGCTTACGAGTCTTCTTGGCCATGAATTGATCGAAGCGTATCAGGGGGGTGCGCACCCAACCCAAGCCACCGGGCCTTTGGCGCCTCACTGAGCGTGGAAACAGGGCAGGCAGCGGGCCTCCGGATGAGAGGGGCCAGGATCCGTGCCATGGCCTGAGCGGTGAGAGAACCCGGCGCCCGCTGCCTGACGAGCCGAAAACGTAAGGGGTGCAGCCCTACATCTTGTGGCCTGGGCGGAACGCTAGCACATCATGCGGGGGGTATTCAATAAGAGGTTTCCACTGCTCGGAGGCTCCTTGGCTCGCGGCCGAGCGGGCCGCGGACCGTAGCATTCGCCGATGACCTGGGACGAGGAATACGCGACTGTCTACGAGCAGTGGTCGGCGCATATGACCGCCGACGTGCCGTTCTACGTTTCCCTGGCGGGCGAAGCCAACGGACCGATCGTCGAGCTCGCGGTCGGGAACGGGCGTGTCGCGATTCCGGTGGCGAGCGCGACCAGGCGGAGTGTCATCGGTATCGACACGTCGCCGGAGATGCTTGCGCAGGCTCGCGAGCGTGCGGCGGCGGCGGGCGTGGACCTCGATCTGCGTCTCGGCGACATGCGCGATCTCGTCCTCGAAGAGCCCGCCTCGCTGATCTACTGCCCCTTTCGAGCCCTGCTTCACTTGCCGACGTGGGCCGATCGGCGCCGCACCTTCGACCGCGTGGCCGCGTCGCTCGAGCCGGGCGGACGGTTTGCGTGGAACGCCTTCATCTTCGATCACCGGATCGCCTCGAGCCTCGACGGGCAACGCCAGGAGGCGCCGGTGCCGCACACGATGACCTATGCCTCCGGTGACAACCGGATCGACATCACGCTCGACAGCGGCGCCATGTCCTCGCTGTGGTGGGCGACGAGGAACGAGTGGCTCGGGCTGGTCGAGGTAGCGGGTCTCGAGGTCGAAGCCCTCTACGGCGACTTCGACAGGACGCCGCTCAACGACGACAGCGGCGAGTACGTGTTCGTCGCGAGGCGCTGAGGTCTTGGGCATCACCGCCTGTCACAACCTCGATTCCGGGCCGCTCACGCGGCGCACCGTCACCTCTCGCGGCTCAGAAGGTTGCGAAGAATCCGCATCTCCTTCACATGGGCGCACTAGCCTCTTCTGGATGAGATTGACCGTGACGAGTGCAAGCGGAGTGTTGGCGGTGGCGGTAGGGATCGTCGTTGGTTTCTCCGCAGCGCAATTGAGGTCGTCTAGTCCGTTGTGCCCTCCATTTCAGTCGTGTCCATCTGGGTTTGTGGGGACTGATTCACTGACATTCACGGGTTGGCAATCCGCCCTGTTTGGCGCCAGCGCAGCCGCTGCAGTACTCGTCGTGTCCTTGGCGCTGGGGCGATTGGCGCTGGCGCGGCTGCGTCCTCAGGGCTGAGGGAACCGGCCGCAGCCCGCTCAAGGTCGTCCGTGGTTCCCACATGCGCGGCTAGGTGCTCCCGCGATCACCCTCGAGAACCAGGCTGAACCCTGCTGCGAGCGCGTCGACAAGTTCGTCGCGGGTGACTTCGCGGCCGAGCAGTTCGCGCACGCCGACGCCGCCCGGCGATGTCGCCGCGCTTTCACGGAGGTAGCCCGCCGCGCGCGGAGACTCCAACAACACCGATCCGTGCTGCAGGAGCGCCCCGCCGCGTCTCGCCTGAGCGCTGCCGACGAGTTTCCGGCCACGATCGTCGAGCAGTTCGTGGGCGGCGGGACGAGCAAAGCAATCCGCGACCGCAGCGCCTTCGCGGGCGTCGCGCCTGAGGTTGGGAGGCATCGCGCGGGGTATCGTCGAGACGCCCAGCGCCACTAGCCCTGCCGCGACCACCTGGTGGATGCGTGAGCAGGACTCAAGAACGCGCCCCCCGAATACCGGATCGGTCGAACGACAGATGACCGAGTAGGTCACCTCCTGGTCATGGAGCACGGCTCGGCCGCCGCTCGGCCGGCGCACCACGTCGACGCCGTCCCGCGCGCACGCATCAAGGTCGACATCGTCGAGCGGCTGCATCCGGCCGAGGCTCAGGCACGCGGGCGCAAACCCATAGAGGCGCACCGCGCCCGGTATCTCGCCGTGAGCACATGCCTCGAGCAGCGCCACGTCGCGTCGCATGTTCTCGTCACCCGGCGCCGGCGCGTCGATGATCAGCTCGAGCCGCTGCCGGGTCGCAGCGCCCACCAGGTCAGACATTGAAGAGCACGTGGATGACGTCGCCGTCGCGCATGACGTAGTCGCGGCCCTCAAGTCGCTGCTTGCCACGTTCACGCAGCACGGCGTATGAACCCGCGTCGAGCAGCTCCTCGGCGCTCGCCACCTGAGCGCGGACGAAACCGCGCGCGATGTCAGTGTGGACGCTCGCCGCCGCGTCGAGCGCGGTCTCGCCTTCACGCAGATTCCAGGCGCGCACCTCGGTGTCCCCGGCGGTGAAGAACGTGATCAGGCGGAGGAGCCGGTACGCGCTTCGCGCCACCCGGAACAGACCCGGTTCCTCGAGACCGAGGTCGTGCAGAAACGCCGCGCGGTCGGCGGAGTCGAGCTCGGCGATGTCATTCTCGATACGCGCCGAGACGGCGATGGCATCGCCCCCCGCGAGCCGCGCGCGCTCGGCGACCTCGGCCGGGACCGGTTCGCCGGCCGCGGCTTCCGCGACGTTGACCACGACCATGAGCGGTTTGCCGGTGAGCAGCCAGAACTCGCGAAGCATCGACTGCTCTTCGGGTGACAGCTTCATGGTGCGCACCGAGTTACCCTGGTCGAGATGCTCCTGCACGCGATGCAGGAGCGCGATCAGCTCGGGCTCCTTCTCCTTTTGGAGCCGCGCGCTCTTCTCGGTGCGCTCGAGTCGCTTGGTCACCGTCTCGAGGTCGGCGAGCTGCAGCTCGAGCTCCAGCACGTCGATGTCGCGGATCGGGTCGACGCGGCCTTCCACATGCGTGACGTCGGGATCCTCAAAGGCGCGCACCACGAGCGCGGTTGCGTCAGCCTCGCGGATGTTGCCGAGGAAACGGTTGCCGAGCCCCTCACCGCGACTCGCGCCGCGCACGAGGCCCGCGATATCTGTGAAGGTGACGGTGGCGGGGATCACCTTCGGGGGCTTGAAGAGCGCGGCAAGCCGGTCGAGGCGCGAATCCGGGACGGGCACGATCCCAGTGTTCGGTTCGATGGTGGTGAACGGATAGTTGCCGACTGTCGCGCCGGCCTGGGTCATGGCGTTGAAGAGCGTCGACTTTCCGGCATTTGGCAGTCCGACGATGCCAACACTGAGACTCAAATCCTTTCCAGCTCGAATGCGGCGTGCAGGGCGCGCACGGCGTCGCGGACCCGCGGACGGTCAATGATGCAGGTCACGTGGATCTCGCTGGTGGCGATCATCTGGATGTTGATCCCCGCGTCGGCGAGAGCCCGAAAGATCTTCGCGTAGATGCCGGGCGTTCCCCGGAGCCCGCTCCCGATCACCGTGACCTTGGCGATGCCGGCTGTCGCCGTGTATCCCTGTGCCTGCACGCTCTTCGCCACCGACGGGAGCATGCGACGTGCCTTGGGCAGGTGCGACTCGGCGATGGTGAAGCTCATATCGGTGGTGCCGTCGTGACTTACGTTCTGGAGGACGATGTCGATGTCGATCCCGGCATCGCCAAAGGGTCCGAACACCGATGCGGCGACCCCGGGTTGGTCAGGGACGCGCAGGATCGTCACCTTCGCGACGTCGGTCTCATGCGCGATGGCGCGCACCTTCTGGCGTATCTCCATCTTGTTCTGCTTCGCGATGATTGTCCCCGGTTCGTCGTCGAACGTGGATCGAACGCGAATCTCCATCGAGTACGCCTCGCCGATCTCGACGGCACGGGGATGCATCACTCGCGCCCCGGCGGAGGCGAGCTCGAGCATCTCGTCGTAGTCGATGGCGGGGATCACCCGCGCGTTGGGAACGATCCGGGGGTCAGCGGTGTGCACGCCCGGGACGTCGGTGAAGATCTCGCAGTGATCGGCGCGGATAGCCACCGCGAGTGCGACCGCGGTGGTGTCGGAACCGCCGCGCCCCAGCGTGGTCACGTCCATGTCCTCGGTGGCGCCCTGGAACCCGGCCACCACGACCACGTTGCCGCGCTCGAGCTCGTCCAGCACTCGCTGCGGAACGATGTCGACGATGCGCGCGGTGCGGTGCGCGCTGCTGGTCCGGATGCCTGCCTGCGCGCCGGTCAGAGAGATCGCCGGGGTGCCTGCGGCATGCAGCGCCATCGCCAGCAGTGGCGCCGTGATCGTCTCGCCGCTGCTGAGGAGCATGTCCATCTCGCGCGAAGGGGGATCTGCGGTGATCCGATGGGCGAGGGCGATCAGCTCATCGGTGGTGTCGCCCATGGCGCTGACAACCACGACGACCTCGCTCCCGGCTCGCAACGACTCGCGAATCCTGCGGGCGACACGGCGCAGCTTCACCGGCGTCGCGACGCTCGATCCGCCGTACTTCTGCACCACGCGCGTCATGGCGAGACGTCCACCCTGGTGCCGTAGTTGCGAGGTGGGAGCACCATCGTCTGGCCGGCGACACCGGCCTCCGCACCGGCGGCGGCCATGGCCTTCACGATCGACTCGGGTGCGAGTGGCGTCAGGGCGATGACCGACGGTCCCGCCCCCGCGAGCGCCGCCCCGGAAGCTCCGGCGTCGATGGCCGCGGCGACGATCTTCTCGGCCCCGGGCATGAGCGCGAAGCGGACGTCCTGGTGCCAGCGATCCTGCATGGCGATACGGAGCCCGCTGTGATCGCCGGTCGCCAGCGCTCGCACCAGGAGCGCGCACCGGCTCGCATTGAAGATCGCATCAGCCCTGCTGAAGCTGTCCGGGACCACCTGACGCGCGTCGTGAGTCCTGAACGCGACATCGGGAATGAAGAGCACCGCACGGAGCTCGTCGGAGACAGACATCTGGACGGCCGGTGCGCCGGGAGCGCAGATCGCCAGGCCGCCGAGCAATGCTGCCGCGGCGTTGTCGCGGTGGCCCTCGAGCTCAGCGACACGATCGAGCACCGCGTCCTCATCCCAGGGCGCCTGGTGCAGGGCGGTCGCCACCAGGACGCCGGCGAGGGCCGCGGCAGCGCTCGATCCCATGCCCCGCCCGATCGGGATCCGGTTCACGCACGCGAAGTGCACGCCCGTTGCTGGGACCCCGAGCTCCGCGCATGCCTTCGTGTAAGCGACCGTGACCAGGTTGTTCTCGGGGTCGTTGAGCTCCATCGGCGCATCCGGGCCGGCATCGATGCTCAACGCTCCTGGTCGCTGCTCGGCGCGGATGTCGTTCTGCAGCTGGAGCGCCAGCGCGAGGATGTCGAACCCCGGGCCGAGGTTCGCGACGCTTGCAGGAACCGCGATGCGGACTCGCACAGCTCAGACCTCAATCGCGTGCGCGAGCGCATCGGCATCGGCGGGAATCTCGAGAATGGGAGCCAGCGACGCCTCGACCGCGCCCGGGTCCTTCAAGCCGTTGCCGGTGAGCACGCAGACGGCGTGGGTTCCCGGGGCAACCGTTCCTTCGGCGATGGCGCGCTCGAGCACGGCAAGCGACGCGGCGGAAGCCGGCTCGCAGAAGATTCCCTCGAGGCGTGCGATCCGGCGCTGCGCGTCGAGGATCGCTGTGTCGTCGACCGACTCGATCAGTCCCTCGGATTGATCGCGAGCATCGATCGCCCCCTTCCACGACGCCGGATTCCCGATGCGGATCGCAGTCGCCACCGTCTGTGGGTCCTCGACCGGGTGTCCCAGGACGAGCGGCGCCGCACCAGAGGCCTGACCACCGAACATCCGCGGCAGCCGCGTGGTCCGTCCGTCGCGATGCTCCTCGCGGAAGCCTCGCCAGTACGCCGTGATGTTGCCCGCGTTGCCGACGGGAAGAGCGAGTACCTCGGGTGCGTCGCCGAGCTCGTCGACGATCTCGAAGGCAGCCGTCTTCTGCCCCTCGATGCGGTACGGATTCACGCTGTTCACCAGCGTGACCGGATGGTGGGCGCAGAGCTCACGAACCACTCGCAGCGCGACGTCGAATGCGCCGTCGATGCTTACGACAGTCGCCCCGTGCACGCGCGCCTGGACGAGCTTGCCCGACGCGATGTGGCCTCGCGGCACCACCACGATGGTGCGCAACCCGAAGCGTCCGCCGTATGCCGCTGCCGACGCGCTGGTGTTCCCCGTTGATGCGCAGATGATCGCCCTGCTTCCGGCCTGCAGTGCAGCGGCCACTGCGACCACCATGCCGCGGTCCTTGAACGAGCCGGTCGGGTTCAGTCCTTCGAGCTTGAAATGGAGCGACGCGAGGCCGAGCGAGGGGCCGATGGTCAGCGACTCCACAGAGGGTGTATTGCCCTCGCCCAGCGTGATATGCGGCGCCGAGGGATCAAGCGCGAGGCGATCGGACCAGCGGGCAATGACGCCCTGGGCACGGGTTGTCACCTGCTGCGCCTACGCCTCGACCCGGTCGAGGTCGCCGAGAATCTCGTCGACGGAGGTCAGCGTATCGAGAGTCTCCAGCGCACGGTCATGGACGGCGCGTGGACCCACACCCGTGAACACGGCGAGTTCCAAGCCGGTCAGGTCGACGGCCGCGTCGACGGCGAGACCCCGGTCCTCGAGCGCCTGGAGCACAAGGGCGCGAGCGTCGGCTTCGGCGGACAGACGCAACCGGACGTAGCCGGCCACCTCGAGGTCCTCGTCGCCGAGCAGGGTGGGCGTGGTGAGTGGCGCCGGTTGCGTCATGGGCGCAGCACGCTCGCGCACCGCGGTGACCACGTCGCTCACCACCGCGCTGGCAGTGGAGCCTCCCCCAGCCCCGACTCCGCTGAGCATCACGGTCCCGGCGAGGTCGCTCGAGATGATGACAGCATTGTCAGCATCATCGATGGCGTGGAGGAGGTGTCCCGGACCGACTGCAGTGGGTCGCACGCGGAGGTGGATGGCACCACTCGCGGCGCGCTCGGCGTGAGCGAGCAGCCGCACACGGTAGCCGAGCTGTGCGAGCGCTCCGACATCCGCTACCGCGACATCGCGTATGCCGCGGCGATCCACGGCGTCCGATGTGACGTTGACGCCGAATGCGAGCCGGCTGAGGATCACCAGCTTGCTGACGGCATCCCAGCCGTCGACGTCGAGCGATGGGTCCGCCTCGGCAAAGCCACGGCGCTGCGCATCGGCGAGCGCATCCGCGTAACTGACACCGGGCGTGCGCATCTGCGTGAGGATCACGTTGGTCGTCCCATTGATCACGCCGTCGAGTGCGGTGATGCGGTCGCCGAGCAGGCTGCCCTGAAGCAGCGCGACGATCGGCAGTCCCGCGCTCACACTGGCCTCGAAGTACAGGTGAGCATGGTGCTCGGCGGCCAGCGCGCTGAGTCGCGGGCCTGAGGCCGCGATCACAGCCTTGTTGGCGGTCACCACAGTCTTGCCGGCGCGCAGCGACGCCTCGATCAGCCCGGTTGCCGGATCGATCCCTCCCATCGCCTCGACCACGATCGACACGGCCGGGTCCGAAACCACCGCCTGGGGGTCGCCGACGAGACGCACATTCTTCAGGTCGAAGCCGCGCGACCGTGATACGTCGCGGACCGCGACGCAGCGCAATGCCGGAGTCGCTCCGGCACGCTCTGCGAGCAATTCCCATTGCTCCATGAGCCGCCTCGCGACCGCGCTGCCGACCGTGCCCAGCCCGAGCAGGCCAATACCAACCGTTTCCATTGCTGGGACAGTGTATTGGGGGCTAGATGATGTGGCGTCGCCAGGCAAGGAGCACCGCTGCGGCACGATCCTTGCAGCCGAGCTTCTCGAGGATGTTGCTGACGTGCGTCTTCACCGTGTTCTCGCTGAGGAAGAGCAGCACCGCGATCTCCGCGTTGTTCTTGCCATCGGCCATCAGACGCAAGACGTCGCGCTCGCGCCGCGTGATCGAGGGCATGTGCTCGGCAGCGTCGCTGACCAGCTGTGGATCGAGGAGGGACTCCCCCGCGGCCACCGCACGGATGGCGCCTGCGAGCTCCTCGCGAGTGGCGTCCTTCAGGAGATAGCCGAGTGCGCCGGCCTTGAGTGAGGGAAAGATGTAGTCCTCGTTGCGATACGTGGTCAACACGATCACGCGGGCGTCGGGATCGCGCGCCCGGATTTTGCGAAGCGCTTCGATGCCGTCCATCACGGGCATCTGCACGTCGAGGAGGATCACGTCGGGGTGGGTCCGGCGGGCCTGCTCGACCGCTTCCGCGCCGTCCGACGCCCGGCCCACCACCTTGATGTCGGGCTCGAGCTCGAGCATGGTGCAGAGACCGTCCCGGACGACCGGGTGGTCATCGGCGACGAGCACGCTGATCAAGCGCTGACCACCTCGATCACTGGCTCCGTGAAAGGAAGCCTCGTCGTGACCGTCGTCCCGTGACCAGGTGTGCTCACCACCGTGAGGGTTCCGCCGGCACTGCGAGCGCGCTCGGCCATGCCATCAAGACCGAAACAGTCCTCGCGCGGCGTGCCGGCCGACGGATCGAAGCCGACGCCATCATCACGAACCGAGAGCACCAATTCCTGAGCGTGGGCCCGCAGCTCGACGTCGACGTGCTCCGGATGTCCGTGGCGGGCGGCGTTGGAGAGCGCCTCCTGACCGATGCGCAGCAGCGCGACCTCGGCGGTCGGCGACAGCGGTGGATGGAGCGGTACGGCCCGGGCCTTGAAGCGCGCGGGGATGCCGGTGCGCTCCTCCCAGGCTTCAACTTCGTGGCCGATCGCGGCAACCAGCCCGGTTGCGGAGAGCGGGGCCGGACGGAGGTTCCACACCGAACGCCGGGCCTCCTGGAGTGCTCCGCGGGCAAGCTCACGCGCCTTCTCGACGGAGGTTTTGGCGCGCCCCTCCGATCCCCGGTTGAGCAGCGTGTCGGCGGCTTCGAGCTCCAGCACGATCCCGGTCAGTTGCTGGGCGAGCGTGTCATGGATCTCGCGTGCCAGCCGGGTGCGCTCCTCGAGCACCGCGTGATCAGTGAGCGCCTGCACGGGCAGGTACATGCGGCGGGACAGCAGCGTTGTGGCGATGAACGCCAGCCCAACCAGGAGGAGGAGCACGGGCAGCACCATCACGGGAAACAGGCGATGGACGCTGTCGTTGACACCCAGAGTGAGCGCGCTCAGGTTGGGCTCCAGCGCGCTCACCGGCACAGGGTTGGCGATGATCCAGTGACTGCTGTAGACGGGAGCCGTGAAGACATCGGTGCTCGCCCTGTCGAGCGTTGCCGTGAGCGGCGCATGCGGAATGGCGCCGGTCGCCTCCATATGCCGCAGCGAGCTCATGAAACGGGTCTGCGGGACGGTGAAGACATCACCGGGCGACATGTCCGGAAAGGCCACCGACGACTGTGGCGAGGCATAGACCACGGTGCCCGACGCGCTGATGATGAGCGGGTCGACGTTGCTGGAGGTCGAGCCGATCGCCGGCGTGATGAGCTTGGACAGCGAGACATCCACGCCGATCTGGATTGACGGCCCCTGATACCACGCGCTCACACCCGGCAGCCCGTCCTCGATCAGCGGGTATGGATCGGTCCAGAACGGCCCGTCGGTGCTCACCCCCGGAGCGCCCGGCTGGACCCACTCATTCGGCTGGTCAGCCGCGCTGGGGCCGCCTTCGGAGTTGGCCAGGACGCTGAACCCACCGCGCTCCTCCGGCTGCGAGAGCTCGTACCCGTTGTTCACGAGCACTTGTGAATTGCTCACCGGCGGGTAGATCCGGATCGCCCCGGTTGTCTGGTTCTCGAACCACACCGAGTTGATCTCGGGGTTGTTCTTCAGCACCAGCTGCGCTTCTGCGGTCACCGCGGGGGATTCGCTGGCGCTGGCGAACTTGGCGTCCGCGCCGGTATTGGCCGGGAGGGAGAGATACGTGCTGTTGGGCGTCGGCTTCATCGAGGCCGATGCCTGGGTTGTCGAGAGGCTTTTCACGAGTGTCGCGGTCAAGCCTTCCTGCACGACGATGTCGAGGGCGCCCATGGTCTTGTCGAGAGAGGCCGCTCGGCCATCCAGCGCCGCATCGGTGTTGGCCTGCTGGTGCTGAAGGATTGCCGTCTCGGTGGCGTTGGCGGTGCTCCTGGCGACGGTGTCGAGCTCGAAGACAGCCAGAACCGCGAAGGCGACCAGGGGCAGCAATGCCACTCCGACCATTCCCACGAGGAGGCGATTGCGAAATCGCCGTCTTGGGTCACGCCTTCGCGGAAGCCTCCCGCGGCCGATCCTCATGGCATGTCTCCAGATCCCGCCGTTGCTGCGTATATCCCCATTAGCCCGTCGACCACTCCGGTTCCACTATACGGGCGGGGCACAATGCACGCTCGTGCTTGTGGAGCTCCCCCGAACCCAACTCTCTCGCCCGCGCCGGCGGCGCCTCGCGCCCTGGCTGCTGGCGCTGCTTGCGGTCGTGCTCGCAGGATGCACCGCATCACCATCCTCGAAGTCGGCAACCGTCATTGCAGGCGGCACCGCCGCCAACGGAGGAACCCTGACCGTCGGCGTCTACCAGGCGCCCACGACCCTGCTTGACGACGGGATCATCGGCGAGCTGCCCTTCGCGAACGTCATGGCGGCTCCCGTGGAGGAGGGCCTTCTTTGGTATCGATCGACTGCGTCGACCGCGACCACATCGTCCGAGGCGGACTACTGGAGCCCTGACCTCGCGACCTCGGTGCCCACCGTTGCCAACGGCGGGGNNGGCGGGGTCGAGACCACCGGCTGCGCCGATACCGCGGCGGCGATGTGCGTGACCTGGCATCTGCGTCCGGGCGTCCACTGGGACGATGGCAGCGTGTTCAGCTCGCACGATGTCTGTGACACCTTCGACGTTCACTGGCTCGACTACGGCGCGCTCGGGAAGCCGAGCCCGACGCCGCTCGCATCCACGACCGGGTGGAACCAGGTCATCAAATGCACGGCGCTGGATACCGACACTGCGGTGGTCGACTTCAAGTCCCAGTACGGGCCGTATCTCGCGCTCGGCAGTGGCGTCGACGGGATCCTTCCCGCGTCGGTGCTCGATCCCGTCCTTGCCGCTCACGGCGACCTGGAGTCGACGACGACGAGCCTCGACCTCACCATGGGGTCGGGGAACTCCGCCGCGTTCAAAGGCAGCGCCACGCTCGGTACCGCACTCGACGGCACCGGACCGTTCGTGATGCAGAGCTATACACCGGGCTCACAGCTCGTGCTGGTGCGCAATCCTGACTACTGGAATCAGTCAGGGCTCGCGCACATCGACAAGCTCGTGTTCCGTATCGAACCCGACCTCGCCACTGAGCAAAAGGACGTGAAGTCCGGGGCCATCGAGGTGGGGCTGAACCTTGGCCTCTCAGACCTGGCATCGCTGGATGCAGCGGTACACGCGCACACGGCACCGTTCACCGTTGACGCCGTGGCAGGATCCGGCGCCGAGGTGCTCATGTTCAACCTCTGCCTGTCCAACGGCGGGTTGTGTGCCAACCCCTCTGCATTGGAGAGCGAGGACACGGCCAATGGGACGATTCGCAAGGCGATCCTGCTCGGCATCGACAGGGCGGCGATCATCAAGGCGGTCGCGCCGGGTCTCACCACAGTCCCCGCCGACTCGTGGATGAATCTCGGCGCGAGCTATCTCGACAGCGCCGGAGTCACAACAACCGCCTTCGACCCGACGTCGGCGAATTCGATGCTCGATGCGGCCGGCGACACGCCCTCGAGCAAATGCGGAACAGCACCGGACGGACAGGACTATCGCGCCGCCAAGGACGGCACCTGCCTGGTCATCAACATCGGCACCACGAGCGACGACCCGCTGCGCGTCAAGGTCGAGACCATGATCCGCACTGATCTGGCCAATATCGGCATCAACGTGCCGGCGGCGTTCGCGCCGAACGTGCCTGCGGCCACGTTCTTCGGCTCGTTCCCTGATGGAGGCCCGCTGGCAACGCATGCGTTCGATATGGCGCTCTTCACGGTGGGGCTGGGCATTCCCGGCGAGCCCGACACGTACTCCTCAACCTGGCACGGCGATTGTGGTGGGGCGTGTCTCGGTGAGGATGCGATTCCCTCCACGGCGAACAACGGTGTCGGCATGAACTACAGCGGGCTGAGCGATTCGCAGCTCGACTCGGACCTCAACCTCGCACGCGATACCGCAGATCTCACTGAGCGCGCGCATGACTACGCACTCGCGGATCAGCGACTAGCGGTCCTGCTGCCGGCAATCCCACTGTATCAGCAGGTGATCGTCAACACGTACTCGTCGAGCCTGAACGGCGTCGTGCAGAACGACCTTGTCCCTGATTTCGACACCGCCGCATGGTCCTGCACCGGCGGGAACTGCGCCGGTTAGCCCTGAAACGTTGATTGAGACTGTGGCCCGTATACTCGGCCATCGTGCGTGACCTGAGCGAGCGAGCACTCGATGCGGCCTCGGCTGCGGGTGCGTCGTATGCGGACTGCCGGATCATCAACAGCACCGTGCAGCGACTCACTGTCAAAAACGGTGTGGTCGCGTCGGTGGAGGTGTTCGAGGACGAGGGCATCGGCATCCGCGTGATCGCCGGCGGCGCCTGGGGGTTCGCCGGCGTCGACGACCTCAGCCCCGCGAGCATCGAGGAGACCGCCCGCCACGCCGTGAGCATCGCCAAGGCATCATCGCGCGTCAACCGCATCCCCGTGCGGCTGGCCCCTGCTCCGGCGCTGGTCGGCGAGTTCCGGACGCCGGTTGTTCGTGATCCCTTCGAGGTCTCTCTCGACGACAAAGTGGATCTGCTCATGCGAACCGACGAGGCCATGTCGCACCTCGCGCAGATCCGGGTCCGCGAGTGCTCGCTCGAGTTTGGGCGCGAGATCAAGCATTTTGCGAGCAGCGACGGTGCGCGCCTCGACCAGATCATCATCGAATCCGGTGGCGGACTTGACGCCACCGCCACCAGCGACGACGAGGTGCAGACACGGAGCTTCCCGAACAGCTTCGGCCGGCATCAGGTTCGCGCCGGGTGGGAGGCGATCGAGGCTTTCGACCTTCCCGGCAACGCGGGGCGGATCGCCGAGGAGGCAGTCGCGCTGCTGACCGCTGCGGAGTGTCCGGCGGGAACCATGACCGTCATCCTCGACGCCACCCAGGCGGCGCTCCAGGTCCACGAGTCGTGCGGACATCCAACCGAGCTCGACCGCGTTCTCGGACATGAGGCCGCGTACGCCGGGACATCCTTCCTGACCCCGGACCTTCTCGGGACCTTCCGCTACGGCAGCGAGCAGGTGACCATGACCGCCGACTCGACGCGTGCGCCCGGGCTCGGCACCTTCGGCTGGGATGACGAGGGCGTGGCGGCGCAACGATCGGTGCTCGTCGACCGGGGCCTGTTCACCGGCTACCTTTCCTCGCGCGAGACCGCGGAGGCGATCGGCCAGGTGAGCAACGGCTGCATGCGCGCCGACGGCTGGGGGCGATTGCCGATCATCCGCATGACCAACATCAACCTCGAGCCGGGAACATCGAGCCTCGAGGAGATGATCGCCACCACCGACCACGGCGTCTATCTCGAGACCAACCGCTCGTGGAGCATCGATGACCGCCGCCTCAACTTCCAGTTCGGCACGCAGAACGGCTGGGAGATCGTCGATGGCAAGCGCGTCCGCCTGGTGCGCAACCCCATCTACAGCGGACAGACGCCCGAGTTCTGGGGTTCGTGCGACGCGGTTGCCGGGCCTGCGGAGTGGCAGATGTTCGGCGTCGTGAACTGCGGCAAGGGACAGCCGTCGCAGCTGATGCATGTCGGACACGGCGCGGCGCCGTGCCGATTTCGCAACGTGCGAGTGGAGCCGGCGCGATGAGCAGCGGCGAGGCGCTGCTCGAGCTCGGCGACCGTGCGCTGGCGTCGCTCTCGCATGGCGAAGCCGAGGTGATCATCAGCGAAACCCGGAGCGAGCTGACCCGGTTCGCCGGCAACGAGATCCATCAGAGCGTCGCCGAGCGATTCCGTCACGTCAGGGTCCGCTTGATCGACGCTGGACGCACCGGCGTTGGCGAGGTCCGCGGTCACGACGACCACGCCATCACCCTTGCGTTTGCGGCCGCCGAGGACAGCAGGCGCGTGACCGCCGAGTCCGAGGTGTCGCCACTTCCCAGGCCCACACCCGGTGACGGCGACACGCCGGTGGCGTTCGCGGAGGCGACTGCCGATGCGACCCCGCAGAGTCGCGCCGAGCTCGTCTCGATCGTCACCGATGAAGCCGCCGCGCACCGAGTCAACGCGTACGGAGCGCTGAGCACTACGACGACCACCACCGCGGTCGTGACGAGCGCCGGCCTGCGCCGATCCGCCACGGCCACGCAGGCGAGCCTGGTTTCGGTGGCCCGGGGTGATGACGGCGGTGGCTATGCGTCGCGCCATTCGGCGGACATCGACGCGCTCGATGTTCCCGCCCTCGCGGCCGAGGTGGTCGACACGTGCGAACGCAACCAGGGCGCGACCGCCATCGGCCCCGGGGACTACGAGGTGATCCTTTCCCCTTACGCGGTGACCGACCTGCTCGAGCACCTGTCCTGGGGTGGATTCAGCGCGCTCGCCGTGCAGGAGCACAGAAGTTTCATGCGTTTCGGCGAGAAGCTGATGAGCGACATGATCACCATCCGTGACGACGCACGGACGCCGGAGATCTTCCCTTTCCCGTTCGACGATGAGGGCGTTTCCACGCGTCCCGTGACGTTGATCGATCGCGGTGTTTGCGCAGCGGTGGTCTACGACACGCCCACCGCACTCCACGACGAGGTCGCCTCGACGGGCCACTCGCTGCCCCAACCCAATACGTGGGGACCGCTTCCGCGCCACGTCGCGATGGATGCGGGCGAGACGCCCTGGCGCGACATGGCCGGCTCGGTGTCCCGGGGTCTCTACATCACCCGGTTCTGGTACGTGCGCGACGTGCACCCACTCCGGACCGTGATCACCGGGATGACCCGCGAGGGAACATTTCTGATCGAGAACGGCAGCATCACGCGACCCGTCAAGGATCTCCGCTTCACGCAGAGCATCGTCGAGGCGCTCGCGAGCGTCGTGCAGGTGAGCCGTGAGCGGCGCCTCGAGCTCGGCGAGGGCGAGTCCGGGGTACTGTCGCCGTGGTTGCACATCGGTCGTTTCAGCTTCACGTCCTAGGACGGATCGGGAACCTTGCCATGCCACGATCGCCGTTGATCGGTATCACCCTGCGGGTGCTGTACGAGAAGGGCCTCCCCGCCGACCTGGCCCGCAACCGCGCCTACTTCGATGCGCTGGAGAGCGCCGGCGGGACGCCGATGGGCATCAGCGCATCACTCTCCGAGCCTCGGCTGCGCGAGCTCTTCGACCTGTGTGACGGCCTCTGCCTCGCCGGTGGCCCCGATGTCGAGCCGACGCTCTATGGCGAGCAGACACGTACTGACTGCGCGGTCGAGGTGGACAACGATCTCGACCGTGCCGAGCTGCTCCTCGCCGAGTGGGCGCTCGACGCGGACAAACCGGTCCTCGCCATCTGCCGGGGAGCGCAGGTGCTCAACGTCGCACTCGGCGGGACGCTGTGGCAGGACGTGGGCACGCAGGGCGCGACCGCGCACAACCATTCACAGGATGGGTCGCGTCAGGAGCTCACGCACAACATCGACGTTGCGCCGGACTCGCGGCTGCATGCGATCGCAGGTGCCACGCTCGTCGACGTCAACAGCATGCATCACCAGGCGNNCGCCGGCTCTTCGCGGACTTCATCGCCGCCGCGCGTGCGTGAGGCCTGAGCCGGGCGCAGACCGGTTGCGGTGCCGCCTCTGGGTCGGCGCGATCGCGATCGTCGCGGCACTCGTCGTGGTTCGGAATCTCGTCGACCTCTCCGGTTCACCGCCGGGGCTCTATGTGGACGAGGCGTCGATCGGCTACAACGCCTGGGCGATCGCCCACTTCGGCGTCGATGAGCACGGCATCAACTTCCCACTCTTCTTCGAGGCGTTTGGCGAGTACAAGAACCCGGTCTACGTCTATGCGGTAGCCGCGCTGGTTCGCTTCCTTCCGCTGACCGTCGCTGTCGAACGATTCCCGGCGGCGCTCTTCGGCCTTGCAGTGGTCGGGTTCCTCACTGCCGCCGCGTGGCGAATGACGGGCTCGCGGGTGATCACGTTGGGCGCACTTGCGCTCACCGCGTTCACGCCATGGCTCGTCATCGAGAGCAGGGTTGGCTTCGAGACGATCTCATGGGTGGCGCTCCTGTCGGCGGCGCTCTGGTGCCTTGCAGGGCGGCATCCGACGGCTCGCCAGTTCGGGGCCGCCGGCGTCTTTCTCGCGTTTGGGATCTACGGCTACACCACGGCGCGGCTCGAGGTGCTGCTGATCGCGATCCCCCTGGCNNTGGGCGCGGGATACGTGGTGCTCGGCATCTATGCGCTCCTCAACCCGGGCGCCCTGACCGCGCGCTTCGCGGCGATCAGCATCTGGGCGGACGGTGCGCCGCTCAGCGTGGTCGTCGACCGGTTCCTCGCCAACTACCTTGCGTACTTCAGCCCGAGCTATCTCTTCACCCAGGGCGATGCCAATCCCCGTCAGAACACCGAGATCGGCGGGATGCTGCTCTGGGTGATGGCGCCGCTCCTGATCGCCGGCATCCTGGTGTGCTGGCAGCGGCGCAGGGAACCATTCGTGCGATTCCTGGTGGTGGGTATCGTGCTCGCCCCGATCGCGGCGGCACTGACCAACAACGGCACGCCGCACGCGCTCCGCTCATCGGGCATGTTGCCGTTTCTCATCATCCTCGCCGTGCTCGGGGCTGACGGCATCCGGGGAGCGCTGGTGGGCCGCGCCGGTGTGGCCGGCGTTGTCGCCGGCATCCTTGCTGTCGGGCTGGTGGCTCAGGCGATCTACTTCACGGTCGACCTCTACGCGGCGTATCCCAACCGCTCGGCCGTCTACTTCGACACCGGCGAGATCGCTGCGCTCACCACGGCCCGTCACGTCGCGGGCACGCATCAGATCTACCTGTCGAGCAACCTCGATCCACCGTACATCGAGGCCTTCTTCGCGTATCTGCCGCCGCCGCCACGAGAGCAGGAAACGGACGACGCGACCCCCGGCCTCGCGGCGCTGGGAATGAAGGTGGTCTTGGTCGGTGACCTGTACGAAGGCGGCCATGCCGCCGACGGAGACGTGCTGGTGCTGAGCGCTTTTGACACGGCGCCGCCGAATGGATGGGAGCTCGTCGCAAAGGAAGTGGGACCGGCGAATGCTCTCGATCCCTCAGCGCCGCGAGCGGTGGTGGAGACCGTCTACCGCTTCGACGGCTGACACGGCTCGCGCTGCTAAGGTGGCTGCCCGAACAAATTACAGGTGGAACCGTGACTGAGGTCGTGATCGTCGAAGCGGTGCGAACCCCGATGGGGCGGGGCAACCCGCGCACCGGTGATCTTCGTGACGTGCACCCAGTCATGCTCGCCGCCCACGTGCTCCGCGAGGTGACCGGTCGCGCTGCGATCGAACCAGCGATGGTGGATGACGTCGTCTTCGGCAGCGTCATGCAGACGGGCGAGCAGGCGGTGAACATCGCACGCCAGGCGGTGCTCGCCGCGGGTTTCCCGATCGAGGTTCCCGCCACCACCGTCGATCGCCAGTGCGGCTCGTCGCAGCAGGCGATTCACTTCGCCGCCAACCTCATCCAGTCGGGTGTCTGCGATATCACGATCGCCGCCGGTGTCGAGAGCATGAGCCGCGTTCCCATGGGCAGCACCATCTTCCAGGGCCCCGGGACGCCGTTTCCTCCCGAGCTGCTCGAGGTGTACGACCTCGTGCCCCAAGGCCTCTCCGCCGAAATGATCGCGGAGATGTGGCATATCACCCGCGAGCAGGCGGACGAGTTCGGGGCCCGATCGCAGCGCCGCGCCGGCGAAGCACAGGCGAACGGCAGGTTCGACCGCGAGATCGCGCCAGTGGTCGTGGGTGCCAACGGCGACGGCCGCGTGATCAGCCAGGACCAGGGCATCCGCCCGGACACGACCGCCGAGTCGCTTGCGGCCCTGCAGCCTGCATTCAAACCGGACGGGATCCTGCACGCCGGCAACAGCTCGCAGATCACCGACGGCGCAGCTGCGGTGTTGCTCATGTCGCTGGATCGGGCAATCGCCCTCGGGATCACCCCTCGCGCTCGGATTGCCGGACAGACCGTCGTCGGTGTCGACCCCGTGACCATGCTCACCGGCCCGATCCCCGCCACCACCAGGCTCCTCGAGCGGTCCGGCCTGAAGATCGATGACATCGACCTCTTCGAGGTCAACGAGGCGTTCGCGCCGGTCGTCCTTGCGTGGGCGCACGAGCACCACCCGGACATGGAGCGGGTGAACGTCAATGGTGGGGCGATCGCGCTCGGCCACCCGCTCGGGGCCAGCGGTGCCAGGCTCATGACCACCCTGCTCCACGAGCTCGAGCGCCGCGACGGTCGCTACGGAGTGCAGACGATGTGCTGCGGCGGTGGCCTCGGAACAGGGACCCTGATCGACCGCTCCATCTGATCTGGATGGCCCCGGATGGCGCCCCTGTGCCGGGNNTATGAGCCCAGCGACGAGTACCGCCATGAAGAAGGTCCTGATCATCGAGGACTATTACGCGCTCGCCGACATCGAATCTCTGCTCTGCACGATGGAGGGCTACGAGGTGAAGGTGGCGAAAAGCGGTGATGAAGGCCTTGCTGCCTTCGTGGACTTCCAGCCGGACCTGGTGCTGCTCGACCTCATGCTCCCCGGGGATCTTTCCGGGACCCAGGTCCTCGAGCGGATCCGTTCCGACCACGGGAGCGACCCCAAGGTGCTGGTGGTCAGCGCCCTGGTCAATGCGTCCACCGCGCCGAAGCTCGAGGCCTACGGCAACGTCCAGACGCTCGCCAAGCCGTTCAAGATCAAGGAACTCGCGTCGCGCATCCAGTCGATGCTTGCCCCGTAAGGAGTTCTACACTCGGGGGGACGATGCGAGCAGAACCACCGCCGCCGCCGCGCGGCCGGCCAGAGCCGCAGCGCCAGTCGGCGCCGCCCCGTCCGCGCGGCCGGCGCTGCCCGTATCTCGAGCAGATCATCAAGGAAAGCGCAGGCCCGTTCGGCCTGCTCACCCGGTACAAAGCTGACTGCCACGTCGACCGCAGGACCCACAAGTTCACCGGTCGCCATCCGGTGCCGCCCTGCGTGTCCGAACCGGAATCGTGCGTGCTCTACCAGTCGGAGCACGGCGAAGAGGACGACCGGATCCGCCGCTACACGGAGTAAGGGGTCCGAGAAAAGGACCAGTCCGGGTCCTGTCTGCGCAGGGACACCTCGCCGCTCCGGCTTCGGCTGGCTAGGTTATTTATTGAATCCCAGGCGCGACGAGCACCGGCTCCGGCGCGCCCGGAGCATCCTCCTCGACCGGCGTCCCGCCGTACACGGCGAAGTACCTCGCCTCCGGGTGGTGCATGACGATCGCACCCGTGGACTGCTCAGGGACGAACTGATAGCCCTCGGTCAACACCACGCCGATCTCGGAGGCGGGGACGATCTTCATCAGGATCTCGTGATCCTCGAGGTCGGGACACGACGGGTATCCCCACGAGTAGCGGCGCCCCTGGTCCTCACCGAGCCGAAGTTCGCGCCGGATCCGGTGGTGGACGTACTCCGCTGTTGCCTCTGCCATCTGGGTGGCGAAGCCGTGGATCCGGAGCATGTCGTCGTACGAGCCGTCGATCTGGAGGCGGTTGGACAGCTCGGAGGCGCCGGGGCCGGTGGTCACCACCTGGAGCGCGATGACGTCGCGCTCGCCGTCCGCTGCTTCCTCGGCGGGACGGATGTAGTCGGCGAGGCAGAGTCGGTGCTGCTCGGACTGGCGGGGGAACGTGAACCGACCCAGCTCGGCGTCGATGTCGCCCGGGTCGTACACGACCACGGTGTCGCCATCGGCCAGTGCCGGCCAGTACCCGTAGACGGCCTCGAGCTGGAGCCAGCCTTCGCGCACCGCCTCCTCCATCGAGCGCTGCAGCCGCGGCTCGAGCTCGCTGCGAAGCAGCTCTTCCCACTTCGCGGGATCGCGAACGCCCCGGAACTGCCAGCTCATCTTGTAGAGGGAGTTGCGATCGATGAACGGGTAGACGTCCCAGATGGGAATGTCGCGCAGCACGCGAGCTCCCCAGAACGGGACGGTCGGAATCGGTGCGTCGCGCCGGACCGTGCTGCGGAGCGCCGGAGCAGCCGCTCCTGCGGCAGCGGCGTTGCGGCGCTCGAGCTTCTCATGCTCGCGCACGCGGTGGACGCGCGCTTCTTCCAGCACGCGTGTCAACAGGGCGTCATGCCGGTCCGGATCGAGGAGCTGATCGACGGTTTCCAGCCCTTCGAAGGCATCTTTGCAATAGAACACGCCGGGCTCGTATGCACGGTCCTGATCCAGGTAAAGGATTCTCCTCCCGAAGCCGCGGTTGATGGCCGCTCCACCGATGATCAGTGGATAGCTCAGCCCGCGCTCGTCGAGCTCCTTGATGCACGCGGGCATCTGCTTGCTCGTGCTCACCAGCAGGGCTGACAGGCCGATCGCATCGGCGTCGACCTCGACCGCCTTGTCGATGATGGTGTTGAGCGGCACCTGCTTGCCGAGGTCGAACACCGTGTANNGTCGCGAGCACGACCTTGCCCTTGGTGTACCCCTCTCGCTTCTCGAGGTACTGCTCGAGATGCGCGACTGCGCGCTTCATCACCTCGGCGCTCTGCAGGACGAACGGCAGGATCAGCTCGCCGGAACCGAACCGGTCGCCGACATCCTTCATTGCAGGCAGGAGCACGGTGTTCAGCACCGTTACCGCATCGAGCTCGCGCAGCGCGAGGTCGATCTGTTCCTCAATGCCGTCCTTGCGCCGGTGGAGGATCTGCGCGTGGATGCGCTCCACGGTCGACATGCCCTCGTAGGGATCTGCCGTATCCGGCAGGCCCGCGCTGCCCGACGACGCGCCGTCGTCGAAATGAGCGATGAATCGCGTGAGCGCGTCGGGAGCGCTGTTGAAGACCAGCTCCTCCGCGAGCCGGCGAGCCTGGGGATCGATCTCTCCGTAGGGGACGACATGCGTCGGATTGATGATCGCGGCATCGAGTCCGGCCTCGACGCAGTGGTGCAGGAAGACGCTGTTGAGAATCGGCCGAGTGTGTGGCGCCAGGCCGAACGAGACGTTGGACACACCGAGCACGGTGAGCACGCCGGGCAACTCGCGCTTGATGGCTCGAATGCCCTCGATGGTCTCGCGAGCCGAGTCGATCCATTCCGCCTCGCCGGTGGCCAGCGTGAAGGTGAGCGCATCAAAGATGAGCTGGTCCGGGCTCAGCGAGAACTCGTCGCGAGCGAGGTCGTGAATACGCCGCGCGATCTCCACCTTGCGGTCCGCGGTGCGCGCCATTCCCTGCTCGTCAATGGTCAGCGCGATCACGCACGCGCCGTGGTCGCGGACCGACGGGAGCACGGCGTCGCACCGGACGCGCCCGTTCTCGAGGTTGACGCTGTTGACGATGCCGCGGCCCGGATACACCTCGAGCGCTGCCCTGATGACGTCTGCGTCGGTGCTGTCGATCACCAGCGGTGCGTCGATGCTCATCTGCAGCGTCTTGACGACGGTGCGCATCTGCTCCGCCTCATCGCTGCGCTCGGTGACGGCGACGCACAGGTCGAGCGCATGCGCGCCTCCCTCGACCTGAGTCCTGGCGACGCCGAGAATGCCGTCGTAGTCGTCCGCGAGCAGCAGGCGTTTGACGGCGCGCGAGCCCTGTGCGTTGACGCGCTCACCGATGAGCAGGGGCGCCGGCTGCTGGCGAAGCTCGATGGCGTGCATGCTGCTTGCCAGGTGCGGTTCGACGTCGGGCGTGACACTCGCGCGTGACACTGCCCCGACGCGCGACACCAACTCGCGAATGTGCTCGGAAGTCGAACCGCAACATCCACCCACCACGCTGACGCCGTACTCGCTGACGAAGCTCGCCAGCTCGGTGGCCATCGGTACCGGCTGCAACGGGTAGAACGCTGCGCCGTCGACGTTGATCGGCAACCCTGCATTGGGGATGCACGCGACCGGCAGCGTGGTGTGCGAGGTGATGTAGCGGATGGGTTCGCGCATGTGCTCGGGTCCCGTCGAGCAGTTGAAGCCGATGACATCGACGTGGAGCGACTCGAGGACGGCGAGGACTGCCGCCGCGTCGGTCCCAAGCAGCATGCGGCCGGTGACGTCGAGCGATACGGTGGTCATGATCGCGACGGGACGACCGGCTGCCGCAGCTGCCTCGCGGGCGCCGAAGACGGCGGCCTTGGTTTCGAGAATGTCCTGCTGCGTCTCGATGATGAGCACGTCGACGCCGCCCTCGATGAGCGAGGCGGCCTGCTCACGAAACACCGGCACCAGATCGGTGAAGCCGAGACGGCTCATAGCCGGATCGCTCGACGCGGGCAGGAACCCGGTGGGACCCATGCTGCCGGCGACGAACCGCGGACGCCCGTCGGCGGCGTACTCGTCGGCGACCCTGCGTGCGAGGCGCGCGGCGGAGACGTTCAGGTCGGTGGTCACGTCGCCCTGGCCCCATTCCTCGAGGCGCGGGCGCGTCGCCTGGAACGTGCAGGTCTCGATGACGTCGCACCCCGCATCGAGGAAACCGCGGTGCACTCGCTCGACGATCTGCGGCGCGTGGATGGCGAGACCGTCCATCCAGCCCTCCAGCCTGGCTCCGCCAAAGTCGTCGATTCCGGGGTTCTCGGTATGGAGGCTGGTGCCCATCGCGCCGTCGAAAACGAGCACGCGCTCGCGCAGCGCATCGAGGAACGGAGATCGAATGTGGGCCGCCATCGAGATCACGTTATCAGGGAACGGGTCCGTGATACGCTCGCCAATCGCCCGATCAGCTTTGAGGAGACCTGTTTGGCACGACGCCCACCCCGTCCCGGTGGTACCCGCAGGCGCGGCCCCGTCCGTCGACGGGACGTTGCCGACGGCACTCCGCAGGTCGAGGTCAAGGAAGAGACCATCGAGATGGACGCGACGGTTGTCGAGCCGCTGCCCAACGCGATGTTCAAGGTGCGCTTGCAGACGGGTCAGGACGTGCTCGCGTACACGTCGGGAAAGATGCGCAAGTTCTACATCCGCATCCTGATCGGCGACCGCGTGCGCGTGGAGCTGAGCCCATACGACCTCTCGCGCGGGCGCATCACCTTCCGCTACAAGTAACCGGCGAGGACCGGCTGTGACGGCGATCTACGTTGTCGCCGCGCTCCTCGTGGTCGTGTTCCTCTTCGGGGCCTACCGGATGATGGGATCCGGCGCCACCGTCGAAGAAGACCCCCGCGCGGTGCTCGTCGCGGTGCTGAGCACTGCAACCGAGGCCGCGCAGTCCCTCGACGGAACACCGGTCTCCGACGATGGAGCCGGCTCGCCGCACGCGGTCAGGCGACGCCTCGACGGATGCGCACAGGCGCTGGAGCGTATCGCCGGCATCCCAGTTGACGCCACCCTCGATGAGGCGCGAACCATGCTCGAGCTTGCCGTCGATGAGTTGACCTGGTCAGCGCGACTCGCGGAAGCACCCGGCTACGCCAGAGACGAGGCGCTGCGCACCGCCGGCACGAGCCTGCGCAGCCGCGGGGCGGCGAACCTCGAGCATGCGCGGTCGCAGCTCGACGGCTAGCCTGCCGTCCTGAAGAAGTCCACCGTGGAGCGCACGCCGTCCTCGAAGCTGATCGCCGCGCTCCACCCCAGCCGCTCGCGCGTCCCAGCGGGATCGAGGCACGAGCGGTGCTGCTCCCCGGGCTTGGCGGGACCGTGCTCGGCGTCAACGCCGACCCCGGTCGCCTGGGCCAGCATGCGGTAGAGCGCGTTGACGTCGGTCTCGATGCCGGTGCCGATGTTGTAGATGCCGGAAGGTCTGTCGACGGCTGCCAGGTTGGCGCGCACCACGTCGTGTACGTGGACATAGTCACGCGTCTGGGTTCCGTCGCCGTTGATGACCACCGGCTCTCCGTGCACGAGGCGGGTCGCGAAGATGGCAACCACCCCTGCCTCACCATGCGGATCCTGGCGAGGTCCATACACGTTGGCGTAGCGAAGCGCGACGAACTCGAGGCCCGCCTGCCGGCTGAACGTACCCCCGTACGCCTCCGCGCACAACTTCGCAGTGCCGTACGGCGACTCCGGCCTGCAGGGATGGTCCTCGGGTGTCGGGATGACCTCGGTATCGCCGTAGATCGCGCCGCCACTCGATGCGAAGACAACGCGGCGAGCGCCCGCATCGACGGCAGCGCGGAGGACATTCACGGTCCCCACGACGTTGACGTCGGCATCATGCAACGGGTCGCGCACCGACTCCCGGACGTCAATTTGCGCGGCCTCGTGGAAGACGATGTCGGGACGCGTGTCAGCAAACGCCGAGCCGAGCCTTGGCGACGTGATGTCCAGCTCCACAAACGTCGCCCCCGCGTTGACCTGCTCACGCCTGCCGCGCGACAGATCGTCGATCACCGTCACGGTGTGACCGGCGTCGAGGAGCGCGTCGGTGATGTGCGAGCCGATGAAGCCTGCGCCCCCGGTGACGACCGCTCTCACCCGTGCGCCGCGACCCGCTGCGTCTTGGGAACGTGCACGTGGGTGACCACGAAGATGACGAAGCCGATCACCACAAGGCTGCCGTAACTGATGCTCCGATCGAGCAGCGTGATCGACGCCGCAGCGGAGTTGGTCACGCCGCCGACGGTGATGAGCACACCGATCATGCCCGCCTCGACGAGCCCGAGACCGCCGGGAAGGAACGGGACGGTGGTGAGCAGCGCTGCGACCAGCGCGATCAACAGGAACTGCGACGGACCGAGGTGGACGCCAGCGAGGTGCAGCGAGAACACGACCAGTCCGAGCCGTGCTCCCTCGGCAGCCCAGACCATCACGGTCAGCCCGAGCAGGAGTGGTAGACGCGCGAACGAGTCGACGGTGCCGAGCCGGAGGCTCTCATAGCGATGAAAGACCGCTTCGGGAAGATGGCGGAGCACTCGCTGGCCGCGACCCGCGCGCATGACGAGGATCACACCCACACCGGCGAGGCAGACGAGGACACCGATGACCACATATGGAATGAGGATGCCCGGCGCCTTGGTGCGGAAGACCACCGCTCCGGCCGCGAGCAGGAGTGCCATCAGCACGATGAGGTCGATGAGGCGCTCGGCGATGATCGTGCCCAGCGCCTTGCTCACCGGGACGTCCAGCTTCTGCTTGGCGAGGTATCCGCGGTAGATGTCGCCCATCTTCGCCGGCACGACGCAGTTGACGAAGAACGACGTGATGACGATGCCGATCAGCGATCCTGAACGACGGTCCTCGCCGGCGTTCTTGAGGAGCACGTGCCAGCGGATCGAGCGAAACACGAACGACGAGTAGTAGACGGCCATCGCCGCCAGGTACAGGATCGGGTTGGCGTGACGGATGTTGTCCCACGCCGCGGCCCAGTCGATCGGCGCACGCCACAACGCCACGCCGACGATGACGACGGCAATCGCGATGGACGCGAGCGTTCTGGGGGTGAGGAGGCGGCTTGTCAGCGAAGGGGGTGCTCCGCTGACTTCGGGCTCGCCACGCACCAGCGTGGTGGTCACAGCGGCGACGGTAGCACGAGGTCCGGACGGGTTCTGCGCTATCGACAGACGCGCGACACGTCCGAGATCAGGCTGAACCCGGTGGGCGGCGCATCCGCGACAGCAACGGCCGTCGGGTCGGCACCGTGCCACCTCCCGCAATGGTTCGCTCGCGCTCCGCGAGCACCCGCGCGAGCTGATCGAGCTCGGCGTGCTCATCGCGCTCGCTGGCCGGACGGCTGTCCCACTGACGGATCTGGTAGACGCCCTTGAGCGCCGAATAGGGAACGGCGATGGTGCGGAGCTCGGTGCCCTCCGGCTCGACGATTCTCCAGACGCCGCCGTACCGACCGAGATGCGCATCTGAGCGGATCGATGCGCGGAGCACCGGGCCGTCGATGAAGTGGAAGGCGGCGCGGTCCCAGCTCGCCACCTCGGCCTCGGGCGGAACCGGTTCCGGATCGCCGACAAGGATCTGCCGGATCGCGCTCACCGGGAAGAGCGCTCGTTCGGCGTTCTGATTGATGGAGCGCAACTCCGCGTCGAGGATCGCGAGATCGAACGTGATCTCGGATGCCTCGGCGAGAACGACCTCACCGTCAAGGAAATTGATGACGACCACAGGCACCTGCAAAGTGTCACATTTCGATCACAAGTCCAACCGGGGGCGGCCGTAGCATCGTCGCGGAGGTGACTTGCTGAATCGACGCGCGCTCTTGATGTTGCTCGCCGGCGTGTCGCTGTCCTGGATCCTGTTGGGAGCTTTGGACGTTCCAGCCGCGGCGGCCGGCGTGGCCTGGCACGCAGAGGACTCGACGGCCTCCGCGAGCTCCTCGGGTGACCCGGATCATGGTTGCCACGGCCGCTCCGGCGATCCACGCAGTGACAACCGGTGTTGCGAGCGGCACTGCTGCGGCCCCTCGCCGTCGCCCCAGCCCACCGCGACGCCCGTGCCGACGTCCGCGCCAACGCCGAGGCCGACGCCAGGCAGGACTCCGCCACCGACTCCGCGCCTTCATCCGAGGCCCGCTCCCGTGATCGCGACCCACCCCACCGTCACGCCGACATCGCAGCCCTCACCCGCTGCGACGAGGAGCCCTGGGACTCAGAACAGTTCGCGGCCGCCGGTTCTCGCGCCACCCGCACTCACGATTCCCGCTGTCAACCCGACGAGCGCACGAGCCCCGGGTCTGGGATTGGTCTCGGTGATCGCGCTCTCGACGGTCCTCGTGGCCGCGACCGTTGCAGTCGCATCCCTCGTGCTGATCCGTCGATCCAGCTGAGGGCGATCGATGCGAGGGGTCCGACGAGTGAGTGGCGTCTGGCGCGGTGCGTCGTTCTCGCTGAAGTTCGCGGCGGTGATCCTCGTGGCCGGGGTGGCCATCGCCGTGGTGCCGATGATGCTGGCTGAAGCGAGCGCGCGCACCCAGGCTGAGAACAGCGCGGCGCAGCGCACGTCGATCGCGGCGAACCTCCTCGACGGCCAGCGTGCGTCGCTCGCGAGCTTCATCGCGGGAGTGGGCCGCCAGCTCTCAACGGACCGCGACCTGAGCAACCCGCAGGATCTCAGCGCAACACTGATTGAGGACACCTCGGTGATCGGAACCGACGACGTGCTCGGGGTGACTCGAGCGGACGGTGATGTCGTCGCGGTGCAGGGATCGATGCTGCTGCCGGCGACGGCGACGAGCCCCATCGTCTCCGCAGTGTCGGCTGGAACGACCACCGTCCAGTCCGGGGGTCAGGCGTGGCTGGTTGCCGCTTCGACCATCCCCGGCATCAACGCGACGGCGTTCGTCGCTCGCCCGGTCACCGCGGCATTCATCAACGCCATCGCGCACAACATCGCGACGCCGGCGGATCCGATCGGCATCCTGTTGACCGACGGCGACCGCACCGTTGCGGCAACCGGCAGCGTCACCTCACTGACCCCGGCGATCAGCAGCGCGATAGCGACGTCCGCGCCCGAGGTCGTGTCCATACAGTCCCGCCAGCTGGCGGTCGCATCGACGCCCATCGGCGCGGGACTCAGGCTCGTCGTTGCGGCGCCCTTCATGGGTCCTCCGGTCGGATGGCAGTCGATCGTGGTGTTGTTCGCGGTGATCCTGATCGCGATGCTCTTTATCGTGGTCGTGGTGCAGATCGATCTGCGCCGTCCGCTCCAGCGACTCGATGCAGCGGTCGCAGCGCTGGGAGCCGGCGACTTCGACCAGCCCGTTCATGTGGACTCGGTGGATGAGGTCGGCAGGCTTGGAGCGAGCTTTGAGGCGATGCGTACCCAGATCCGCGCAACCATGCGCATGACCGCGACGCGTGCCTCGGTCGCCATGGAGCTCAGCCTCGCGCAGCCGCTGGAGGGCGCCCTCGCCAACGTCTGCGCCGAGTTGCGACGGGCGATCGACGTGGAGATCTCGATGATTGTGGTGAGCGGCTCCGAGATGAGCGATCCGTTCGCCGTGGCCGATGGCATACGCGCAATCATCGTCGACGGCCTCCTCGAGGGTCGCGGTCCACTCGGCGAGGGCTTTCGTCACGCCGGTCCCGGCGCAATGATGCTGGGCGCAACGGCCGCCGCGCCGGAGTTCCGGCTCGGCGCACGCGAGTTCTGCGTCGCTCCGCTCCGACTCGGCACCCACGTGCACGGTGTGCTTGCGGTTGCCGGGCAGAGCAGGGCATTCACCGCCGTCGAGGCGGACCTGGTCGCGTCAACGGCTGAGCAGATCTCGCTCGCCCTCGAGCGCTACCGATTCCTCGCCGTCGTGCAACGTCAGGCGAGCGTCGACGATCTCACCGGTCTCTATAACCATCGTTTCCTCATCGACTCGCTCGGCCAGCAGGCGGCGCTTGCCGAGCGCTTAGGTACTTCGCTGGCCATCCTCATGCTCGACATCGACCACTTCAAGGCACTGAACGACACCCATGGTCATCACGCCGGCGACCTGGCACTGATCACCTTTGCGCAGACGGTGCTCACGAACATCCGGCGCGCTGACCTGGCCGCACGGTATGGCGGTGAAGAGTTCGTGGTGCTCATGCCCAACACCTCCGCGCAGGAGGCGCTCGTGGTCGCTGAGAAGATCCGCGCCGCCGTCGCGGCAACCGAGGTCGAGCTTCGCGATCGTGTCGGTGTGCGTCTAACAGTGAGTGTCGGCGTCGCGGCGTACCCGGAGGACACCCAAAGCGCGGGTGACCTCTTCGGGCTCGCCGACGACGCCCTCTACGAGGCGAAGCGGATGGGTCGCGACCAGACGCGTCTGGCATCGCGAGCCGGGCGGTCGATGGTCCACGATGCGCGGGTGACAATCAGTGAGAGCAATGTCGTCCCCGGGCATCGTCGATCTCCGGAGTGACACGCTGACCGTTCCCGACGAGGGAATGCGCGTGGCGATGGCGCGCGCAGAGGTCGGTGACGATGTCTGGGGCGAGGACCCGACGGTTCACCGGCTCGAGGAAGAGATGGCTCGCCGCCTCGGCAAGGAAGCCGCCGTGTTCGTCCCGAGCGGCACCATGGGCAACCTGACGTGCGTCGCCGCGCAGACGCGCCCGGGCGACGAGGTCATCGCTGACGCACAGGCGCATGTCGTCGTCTACGAGGTCGGCGGCACCGCGATCGTCGCGGGCATCCAGCTTCGCGTCCTCGACAGCGTTGACGGTGTCCCCGACGAGGACGCGGTCGCAGCGGCGGTGCGCACTGCCGACATCCATCAGCCCGTCTCCACGCTGCTCTGCATCGAGAACACGCACAACCGCAGAGGAGGCGGCGCTGTCGACCCGGAGCGAGTTCGCGCTGCTGCGCGTACAGCCCACCGGCTGGGACTCCGGGTGCACTGCGACGGAGCACGGCTGTTCAATGCCGCAGTCGCGCTTGGCGTGCCGCCGGACCAGCTGGTGGACGAGTGCGACACCGTCACGGTCTGCATCAGCAAGGGTCTCGGCGCTCCGGTGGGATCGGTCGTGTCCGGCGATGTGCCGACGATCGAGACCGTGCGGCGCTGGCGGAAACGTCTCGGCGGCGGCATGCGCCAGGCCGGCGTGATCGCGGCCGCGGGGCTCTATGCGCTCGAGCACAACATCGACCGGCTCGCCGACGACCACGCTCACGCGGCGATCATCGCCGACGCGGTCACCGAGGTCTCGGGCGCGACGCTGCGCGAGCCTCCAGTGCCCACCAACATCGTCATGTTCGACACCATCGCGCCTGCCGAGGCGGTCGTCGCCCGTCTCCGGAAGGAGAACGTGCTGGTGAGCAGCATGGGTCCCCACACCGTCCGCTGCGTGACCCACCTGAACGTTGACGCGGCAGGTGCACACCGTGCGGCCGCAGCGCTGGCTCGCGTTCTCGAATAACTGATCCGGCTCCTGTCGGCGCGGCAACCCCTCCGCGACTGGACACGAAGAAGGCCCCCGGCACCGGCCGGAGGCCTTCTGGTTACGAAAGGTTGGAGAACTGAGTCTGTGGGCTCAGCTCGGGGTCGTCGTGGCCGGTGCCGCAGCGGGCGGAGCGGCGACGGGCTTCGCGCGGCGCCGGGTCACCGGCTTGCGCGCTGTGGTCTTGCGAGCAGCCGCCGGCTTACGAGCCGTGGTCTTACGAGCGGTGGTCTTGCGAGCCGCCGGTTTACGAGCCGTGGTCTTGCGTGCTGTGGTCTTACGAGCCGCGGTCTTGCGCGCGGTGGTCTTGCGTGCCGTGGTCTTACGGGCGGAGGCGCGCTTTGCGGTGGCCCGCTTCGCCGTGGCGCGCTTCGCGGTCGCCCGCTTCGCCGTCGCGCGTTTCGCGGTGGCGCGCTTTGCGCCGGCCCGCTTTGCGGTGGCGCGCTTTGCGGTGGCCCGCTTGGCCGTCGCGCGCCTCGCGGTCGCCCGCTTGGCCGTCGCGCGCTTCGCGGTTGCGCGTTTTGCGGTGGTGCGCTTGCTACCGCGGACTGCGGTCGACGCGCGCTTGGCTGCACCGCGGAGGCTCACTTCGAGCCGCGCGACAGTCTTCTCGAGGCCCGCTAGTCGCTTTTCCAGCTCGCCGACGGGCAATGCCTTCACGAGGTTCTGCACTGCCTTCACGAGATCGCCACCAGCGGCGGGTGCGCGACGGCGAGCTGTCGTCCCTACGCGCCTCACGGTGCGTTTGACGGCCTTCTCGACGCCGCCTCTCCTACGTCTGGTCCTGGCCATATCCTATGGGCCTCCTTGTTGTTTGTGACAGGAGGTGTCCAAAACCTCCGATCGTTCGGCCATAGCATGCTGGTTGTGATCGTGATTGTCAATGATTGTGCATCGCGTTGCTGCCAGGGCAGGCAACTACACGTCCAGTCGGAGTCCTAATCCGGGGTCTTCAGACCGACCTAAACGGGCACCTGTTGCGTATAGTGCGGCCTGCGCATGTCCGGGATCAATGAGCGCTCCGCCCTGAGCATTGCTCAGCGGCAGTTCGACGCAACCGCCGATGCCATCGGGCTCGACGACTCCCTGCGAGCGGTGCTGCGCGAGGTCAAGCGCGAGCTGGTGGTGCACTTCCCGGTGGAGATGGACGACGGCTCATTTCGCGTCTTCACAGGCTTTCGCGTACAGCACAACATCGCCCGCGGACCGGCAAAGGGAGGATTGCGCTACCACCCGGCAATGACGCTCGACGACGCGCGAGCGCTGGCGATGTACATGACCTGGAAGACGGCGGTCGCCGACGTCCCGTTTGGTGGCGCAAAGGGCGGCGTGGTCTGCGATCCGAAGGCGCTCACCATCACCGAGCTCGAGCGCCTCACCCGCCGGTTCACCACGGAGATATCGCTCATCGTCGGTCCCGACCGCGACATCCCGGCACCGGACCTCGGTACCGGACCGCAGGTGATGGCGTGGATCATGGACACGCTGTCGATGCACGCGGGGTTCTCGGTCCCGGCATCGGTGACCGGGAAGCCGCAGTCGATAGGTGGTTCCGAAGGTCGGTTCACCGGACCCGGTCGCGGACTCACCATGGTCACCGTGCTCGCCATGCGCGACGCGGCGATGGATCCGTCAGGTGCGCGCGTCGCCATCCAGGGATTCGGCAAGGTCGGCGGCGTCTGCGCCGAATTGATGACGGCCGAGGGTATGAATGTCGTCGCTGTGTCCGACAGCAGCTGTGGTCTCTATCGTCCCGAAGGACTCGACTTGACCGCGCTTCGCCACCTCAAGGAGGAGGGTGGACATTTCACCGACTACGGCGGTGCGGAGCAGATCGATCGCGAGCAGTTGTTGACGCTCGACGTCGACGTGCTCGTCCCCGCTGCGCTCGAGGCGCAGGTCACCGAGCGCAACGCTGATCGCATCCGCGCCACGGTCATCGCCGAGGGCGCGAATGCGCCGCTGACCACGGAGGCGGATGCGATGCTCAACGAGCGCGGAGTCCTTATCCTCCCCGACATCCTCGCCAATGCCGGCGGTGTGGTCGTCTCATATTTCGAATGGGTGCAGGACATCCAGGCGTACTTCTGGGGATCCGGTGAGGTGACTTCTCGGCTCCGAGAGGTCATGACCCGGAGCTATCAGCAGGTACGGGGTGAGGCGCAGTCTCACGATGTCACCTTGCGCAATGCCGCATTCCGCATCGCCGTGACCAAGGTCGCCGAGGCGACCAAGGTTCGCGGCATCTATCCATAACGGAGCGGACTGCCGGACCCCGGCCAGGCCACCGAGCCGTACCACCAGATGTGGTGGGTAGCTTCGTAAGAGTCCACAAGATGGAGCGATCTCAAGGCCGGACTCCCCCCTCCCTCCTGTAGAATCTCCAGATGGAGTTCGAGTTGGGCAGAGGCAAGCGGGCCCGGCGCGCCTACGGGTTCGATGAGGTCGCCCTGGTCCCCGGACGCGTGACTGTCAATCCAGCCGAAATCGACGTCTCATTTGCAGTCAATGGGACCACCCTGGAGATCCCCTTTCTCGCCGCCGCCATGGATGGTGTCGTGGACACCCGGTTCGCAGCGGAGATGGGCCACCTCGGTGGTCTGGCAGTCCTGAACCTCGACGGCGTGCAGACCCGCTACGAAGACCCGGCCGAGGTGCTGGCTGCAATCGCCGAGACGCCGGCTGACCAGATCAACACGCTGCTGCAGAAGATCTACACCGCCCCCGTACAGGACGGGCTGATCGGCCTGCGCATCGAGGAGATCACTCGCGCCGGTGTCGCCTGCGCGGTCTCCACGGTTCCGGCGCACGCCGAGCGTCGCGCGCCGATCGTCCAGGAGGCGGGGGCGCACATGCTGGTGGTGCAGGGGACAGTCCTCACCGCGCGGCACGTGAGCAAGTCGTACAAACACCTCTCGTTCGCCGAGTTGACACGCTCGGTCGACATCCCAGTGGTCGCCGGCAACTGCGTCGACTACGCCACGGCGCTCGAATTGATGGACACCGGCATCAAGGGATTGCTCGTCGGGGTCGGCCCGGGAGCGGCATGCACGACTCGAGCGGTGCTTGGCGTCGGCGTTCCGCAAGTCACCGCCACGAGCGACTGCGCGGCCGCCCGTGACGATCACTTCCGCCGCAGTGGCGAGCGGGTGGCGATCATCACCGACGGCGGGATGCGCCTCGGTGGCGATGTCGCCAAGGCCTTCGCCAGTGGCGCCGACGCGGTGATGATCGGGTCCATCTTCGCGTCCGCCGCCGAAGCCGCAGGACACGGCAATCACTGGGGAATGGCGACGCCGGATCCCAACCTTCCGCGCGGCACGCGCATTCGCACAGGTATCAAGGGCACGCTCCGCGAGATTCTCTTCGGACCGGCGCACGTCGATGACGGCAGCATGAACCTCGTGGGAGCGCTGAAGACCGCCATGGGTGTCTGCGGCGCACGGACGATCGCCGAGTTCCAGGAAACCGAGATGGTCATCGCCCCCTCGATCAAAACCGAGGGCAAGGTGCAACAGCGCGAGCAGCGCGTCGGCATGGGGGCCTGAGGAGCGGTGGGAGGACGGTGATGACTGTCGCGACCGACGCAGGCGCAGTCGCGCGGTCGCCTGCGCAGGTCGCCCAGGACACGATCCTCGTCCTCGACTTCGGGAGCCAGTACAGCCAGTTGATCGCGCGCCGCGTGCGCGAGGCCAAGGTGTACTGTGAGCTCGTTCCCGGCACCATCAGCGCCGAGGAGATTCGCCGCAGAGACCCGCGCGGCATCATCTTCAGTGGCGGTCCGGCATCGGTGTTCGAGCCCGGCGCACCGCACCCGGACCCGGCGCTCTACGAGCTCGACATTCCCATCCTCGGCATCTGCTATGGCATGCAGCTGCTTGCGGTGAACCTTGGGGGCGCGGTGGCGCCCGCCGAGCGTCGTGAGTACGGGCATGCGTCGGTCACCATCGACGAGGAAGCCGGACTCTTCGCCAGGCTGCCGTCCGAGCTGGCGGCGTGGATGTCACACGGCGACGTCGTCACCGAGCTTCCCGCCGGTTTCCGGGCGATCGCGCATTCGCTCAACTCGTCCTGCGCCGCATTCGTCGGGCCGCACAGTCGCTACGGCATCCAGTTCCATCCGGAGGTGGCCCACACGCCGCTGGGGCGCGACGTCCTGCGCAACTTCCTCTTCGACGTCTGCGGATGCGCGGGCACGTGGCAGGCGGCATCGTTCATCGACATGACCATCAATGCGCTCCGTCATCAGATCGGCGACGGCAAGGTCATCTGCGCGCTGAGCGGCGGCGTCGACTCCGCCGTGGCCGCAACCCTCGTGCATCGCGCGGTCGGCGACCAGCTCACCTGCGTGTTCGTCGACAACGGCCTGCTCCGACGGGGCGAGGGCGAACGGGTCATCGACGTGATGCGCACCCAGCGGCACATCCATCTCGTCCACGTCGACGCCACCGACCAGTTCCTCGACGCGCTCGCCGGGGTCGTCGATCCAGAGGAGAAGCGGCGGCGCATCGGCGCGACGTTCATCAGGGTGTTCGAGCAGGAGGCGACCCGCATGGGCAGCATCGACTTCCTGGCGCAGGGCACGCTGTACCCGGATGTCATCGAGTCGACCTCGCACGACACCCACAACGCCACCAAGATCAAGACCCACCACAACGTCGGAGGGCTCCCCGAGAACCTCCGCTTCGAGCTTGTCGAGCCGCTGCGCTACCTCTTCAAGGACGAGGTTCGCAATGTCGGGCTCGCGCTCGGCCTTCCCGAGGACATGGTGTTCCGTCAGCCGTTCCCGGGCCCCGGCCTCGCCATCCGGATCATCGGCGCGGTGACTCGTGAGGGCCTTGAGACGCTTCGCGCCGCGGACTGGGTGGTCATCGACGAGATCAAGCGCAGTGGCCTGTACCGGAAGGTGTGGCAATCGTTCGCCATCCTCACCCCGATCTCGTCGGTCGGCGTCATGGGCGACTACCGCACCTACGGCAATGTCGTCGCCGTCCGCATCGTCGAGAGTGAGGACGGCATGACCGCGGACTGGGCGCGAGTCCCGTACGACGTCCTCGGAGTGATCAGCCGGCGCATCGTCAACGAGGTGCCGGGCATCAACCGTGTCGTCTACGACATCTCGAGCAAACCGCCGTCGACCATCGAATGGGAATAAGGCGAGTCCTCATCGTCGGAACCGGGGGTCGCGAGCACGCACTGGCGTGGGCGTGTTTGCGCGACGCGCCTGAACTCGAGCTGATCGTCGCGCCTGGCAACGGTGGCACCGGGACGATCGCTGAGAACGTCGCAGTCGACGTCACGGATGCGGCTGCTGTCGCACGGCTCGCTGCCGAGCGCGACGTGGACCTCGTGGTCATCGGCCCCGATGCCGCGGCTGCGGCCGGTGTCGCCGATGCGTGCACTGCGCGCGGCATCCTCGTCTTCGGACCGACTGCCGCAGCGGCGCACATCGAGTCGTCGAAGATCTTTGCGAAGCAGGTGATGGACGCGGCGGGCATACCCACTGCGCGCTGGGTCGCCGGCGACGCCGCGGATCGCAAACGTCTCAGCGCGTTCGTCGCCGAGCTCGCCGGACGGTGCGTCGTCAAAGCCGACGGGCTCGCGCTTGGCAAGGGAGTCATGGTGTGCGACGACGTCGCGGAGGCGGAGCATGCGCTCGACGAATGCCTCGGCGAGCTTCGCTTCGGCGATGCCGGACGCCAGGTCGTGGTCGAGGAACTCCTCAGCGGCCCGGAGGTGAGCGTGTTCGGGCTCAGCGATGGCCGCAACGTCCGAACATTGGTCCCTGCCCGTGACCACAAGCGCATCTTCGACGGCGATCGCGGCCCCAACACCGGAGGGATGGGCTCGATCGCTCCGCCGGTAGACGCCGCGTCCGATCGGTTTATCAATGAGGTGACGCAGACCGTGCTCGCCCCGTGCATCGATGCGCTCCGCGCGCGGGGGACTCCGTTTGTCGGGTGCCTGTACGCCGGTCTGATGCTCACCCCCGACGGCGTTCGTGTGCTCGAGTTCAACGCGCGTTTCGGCGATCCCGAAACCCAGGTGGTGTTGCCGCTGCTCGATGAACCGTTCCTCGATGTGCTCGTCGCGTGCGCCCGGGGCGAGGTGCCGGCCGGTGTCGCGCCTGCGAAGCCTGCTGCCGCTGTTGGGGTTGTCGCCGCGGCTGCGGGCTATCCCGGAGACGTGCGCCGCGGCGATGTGATCACCGGGATCGAGGCCCTCGACGACGACGTCTACTGCTTCCACGCGGGGACGGCGCGGGACACCGACGGAACGCTGCGGACCGCCGGCGGTCGCGTGCTCTGCGTCACCGCGACCGGTGCAGACGTCGACGCCGCCCGGGCACGTGCGTATGGCAATCTTGCGCGCGTGCATTTCGACGGCATGCAGGCGCGCACCGACATCGGGCGACCGGTCACGGCCGGGGCGCGCTCATGACCGAACCGGTGCGCGTCGGCATCGTGGTGGGCAGCGAGTCCGATCTGCCGGTGATGAACACATGCGGCGAGGTGCTCGACGGCTATGGGATCGGGTGGGAGATCGGCGTCATGTCGGCGCACCGCGCGGGCGACGTCGTGCGCGCGTATGCACTGGCCGCCCCCGAGCGCGGGTTGCGGGTGCTCATCGCCGGTGCCGGTGCTGCGGCACACCTCCCGGGGGTGCTTGCATCGCTGACCACGCTGCCGGTGATCGGCGTTCCGCTGGCCGCGACGCCGCTGGCAGGCTTTGACTCGCTGCTCTCGATCGTGCAGATGCCACCCGGGATTCCCGTGGCGACGGTCGCCGTGGGGCCGATGGGCGCCCGCAACGCGGGTCACCTCGCCGCCGAGATCATCGGCCTCTTCGACCCGGACGTTGCCGCTCGTATCAAGGAAGAGCGCGCGCGAATGCGCTCCAAGGTCCAGTTGCCCGAGGGATTCACCTTCGAGTAGCGGCTAGAATGGCCCGCTGTGCCCCGCCTCGAGTTGGTGGAGACGTCGCTCCGCCATGGGCAGCAGTCCCTGATGGTCAGCAGGCTGCGCCTCCGCCATGCTCTGCCGGTCGCCGAGACCCTCGATCACTGCGGCTTTGCCGCACTCGACGTCTTCGGAGGATCGACATTCGAGGCGTCACTGCGCTTTCTCGCTGAGGACCCATTCGAGAGGATCCGAGCGATCAGGGCAGCGGCGCCGATCACGCCGTTCCTCGCGGTCATCGGCGGTCAGTCCCTGGTCGGACACCGTCAGGTGCCGGACGATCTCGTGGACGCCTTCATCGAGACGTCGGCGGCCGCGGGCGTCGACATCTTCCGCTGCTATGACCCCCTGAACGACGTCCGCAACCTCGAGCGCTGCGCGATCGCGATCGCCGCGACCGGAAAGCAGGCGGAAGGGGTCATCGTTTACAACGAGGTGCCTGGGCGCGGACTCGACGGTCTTGGCGACGTGGCCCGCCGGCTCGTCGACGTCGGGTATCCCACCATCTGCCTTCACGATCCGCTCGGGGTCCTCGGTGCATCCGCGGCCGCCAAAGCGGTCAAGGTGATCCGCGAAGCGGCGGGCGTGCCGGTCGCGGTATCGATCTCCGCACAGACGGGGATGTCCGCGCTCGCCTGCTACGCGGCCGCGGGAGTGGGCGCGTATCGAGCCGACTGCGCGCTGTCGCCCCTGGCCGGTGGCGCCTCGATGCCGGGAGCCGAGGCGCTGATCGCGGGGTTCGCGGGCACCGACGTCGACTGCGGCCTCGACCTCGAGCGCGTCGCCGCTGCCGCGCTCGTCCTCGAGCAGGAGCTCGTGCACTACACAGAGGTGATCGATCCTCTCGCGGCCCGCCTCGATACCTCTGCGCTGCGAGGACTCCTCCCGCCGTCGGCGATGGGACACGCGATGGCCGAGCTGCGCGAGCGCAACGCACTCGGCCAGCTCGCGGAGGTGGAGGCGGATGTCGTCCAGGTTCGAAGTGAGCTCGGATACCCGCCGCTGATCACGCCACTCACCGAGATCATGGCGACCCAGGCCGTGTATAACGTCGTCGAAGGCGATCGCTACGCGACCATCAGCCAGGAGATCAAGGACTACTGCCTCGGCCTCTACGGTGAGCCGCCGGAACCGATCGACCGCGAGGTCCGGCGCCTGGTCAACGGGCGCGAGGAGCCGATCACGTGCCGGCCCGCCGATTTGCTCGAGCCGGTGATGGATGCCACTCGCCGCGAGCTCATTCGCGAGGGCTATCCCAAGCCGGACACCGCCGCGATGGTGACGTACGCGCTCTTTCCGAACGCATATCTCAACCTGGTGAGAGGCGACGCGGTTGCTGAGCGACTCGGGGACGAGCCGGACCTTCCGGCGCCGGCCGCGGATTCCGAGCCATTGCCGGACACCGACGCTGCAGCGACCGAGCCGCAGGGCGAGGAAGCGCAGGCGCTCCCGGTTCGGGAGCTCACCGTCGAGGTGGATGGTCAGAGCTATGCAGTGCGCATCATCGGTGGCACAGATACGGGTGTCGCCGCAGCCGCGGTTCCCGACAAACCGGCGGCACCGACGGTCCGCGAGGGGACGGTGGTTTCACCGATGCAGGGGCTGCTGCTCAAGGTCAACGTGAAGGTCGGCGACCATGTCGCGCTTGGCGACGTCGTGTGTGTGCTCGAGGCGATGAAGATGCAGAACGACATCACCGCGACGCGGGCGGGGACGGTCACCGAGGTATACGTGGCCGAGGGCGCAGTGGTGAGCCCGCGGGCCCCGTTGATCCAGATCGGCGCGTGAGCGCGGGCTGAATCAAGTCATGTTCGACAAGGTGCTGATCGCCAACCGTGGCGAGATCGCGCTCCGCATCATCCGCGGATGCCGTGATCTCGGCGTCAGCACCGTTGCGGTGCACAGCGACGTCGACCGCACCGCTGCCTTCGTCCTGCTCGCCGACGAGGCGGTGGAGATCGGTCCCGCGCCGGCGGCGCAGTCCTACCTCAAGATCGACCGCATCATCGACGCCGCGCGGGCGACGGGTGCGCAGGCGATCCATCCCGGCTATGGCTTCCTCAGCGAGAACCAGCAACTCGCCCGGGCATGCGAGGAGAACGGCATCGTGTTCGTCGGTCCGCCCCCCGATGCGATGGCGGCGATGGGCGAGAAGGTGCCCGCGCGGGAGCGCATGCGCAACTCCGGCGTGCCCGTGGTTCCAGGGACAGATGCCCTTGGCGACATCGAGGAAACCGTTGCTGCCGCAGCGAAGATTGGCTATCCGGTGCTCCTCAAGGCGAGCGCGGGCGGTGGTGGCATCGGCATGCGCGTGGCTCGCGATGAGGAGGAGCTGCGCGGCTCGTTCGACACTGCGAAGAGCACCGCACAGCGCGCCTTCGGCAACGACACGATCTTTCTCGAGCGCTATCTCGAGCAGCCGCGCCACATCGAGATCCAGGTGCTCGCGGATACGCACGGCAACGTCATTCACCTTGGCGAGCGAGAGTGCTCAATCCAGCGCAGACACCAGAAGATCATTGAGGAAGCGCCGTCACCGGTGATCGACGCGGCGACCCGTGCGCGCATGGGTGAGGCAGCGGTCACCGCAGCGAGGGCCGTCGGCTATGTCAATGCGGGCACCGTGGAATTCATCTATCGAGACGGTGAGTTCTTCTTCCTGGAGATGAACACGCGACTCCAGGTCGAGCACCCGGTGACCGAGCTCGTCTACGGCATCGACCTCGTCGCAGAGCAGCTGCGCATCGCCGCGGGCGAGCGCCTGACGCTCACCCAGGAGCAGGTCATTCCGCGCGGGCACGCGGTGGAGTGCCGGGTGAACGCGGAGAACTACGCGCGCGGCTTTCTCCCGTCGCCGGGTCAGGTCACCGGGTACCACGAGCCATCGGGCCCTGGTGTGCGCGTCGACAGCTCGCTGGTGAGTCCCGGCCTCGTCTCCCCCAACTACGACCCGATGATCGCCAAGCTGATCACCTACGCGCCAACGCGCGACATGGCGCTCGACCGCATGCGCCGCGCGCTGCTCGAATACATCATCACCGGCATCCACACGAACATTCCGTACCACCTTGCGGTGATGGCCGACCCCGACTTTCGCGCGGGCGACTACAGCACTGCGTTCATCGAGGAGCATCCGGAGATGGTCGCGGCGGCTGACCAGTGGGCGAAGCGTCAGGAGCCGTTGCGGCGAGTCGTGCGCGACCCGGCGCGCGCCGCGGCGATCGCCGCCGCAATCGCCGTCTCCGGGTAACGTCGTGGGCCCGCGGTACGGGCGGCTGTATGCGAGCGCGGTGCTCCGACCGCTGGCCGAGCAGGTCACCGACGCGCTGGGCGTTGGCCGCGGTCAGACGGCCTGCGATCTGCTCTGTGACAGCGGGAGCATGGGCGTCGCGCTTGGCACCGCGGTGGGACGTGAGGGACACGTCATGCTCGTTGACAGCGACGCGGCGTTGCTGCGGGCCGCAGCACACGAGGTGTCCGCCACCGGGTGCGCGGTCTCGACGCGCGTTGCGCATGCCGCCGCGCCGGACGGCCATCGATATGACCGTGTCGCATCGCTGTGCACCTTCGGCTTCTGGGAAGGCGCATCGCTGCTCGACGTGGCGTACGGCCTGACGCGTCCCGGCGGACGAGCCGCGGTGCTCACGTGGGACGCCGCGAGCCTTCCGGCGCACGAGGTCGCGCTCGCCGATGCGCTGCGCGTCGTCGCCGGATTCCAGTCGCCGTTCGTGACGCGCTGCCTTGCCGGGCCCGACGCTGCCCAGGCTCTGAGGTGGGAGCCCGTCACGCTCCACGACGTGGTGCGCTTTGACGGCATCAACGCGTACTGGGCGGCGATGGTCCTCGAACGCCCGGTCGCGCGTGAGTTCGAACACCAACCCGGAGACTCTGCGCAGGCGATGCGCGCTGCGTGTCTGCGTTCACTGCAACCGTGGACAGCTCCCGACGGCACGATGCGCATCCCGGTGCGCGCGACACTGTGGTGCTCCCCGCCGGGAGGATGAGCCTAGGAGCCGGCCTCGAACGTTGTCTGGAAGCCGTTCGCGAGCGACTGTCCCTCAACGTCGGCAAGCGATGTCGCGATCTCGAGGGTCAGCGTGCCACGGGGCGCGTTGGCAAGCGTGACAGTGGCCGTGCGCGTGTCGGGGTCGTAGACGGCAGTCGAGTTGAGGATCACACCGGCCTGGTTCTCGACCGTGATGGCGCCCGAGACGGTGGCCTGAGTGAGGTCGCTGTCGAAGGTCACCAGAAGCGTGGTGACTCCACCAGCGGTGCTCGGCGTCACCTGCACGACGTGCGGACCGGCGGATTCGTTGCGCAGCGGGAAGATGGTTGCCGAGGTGACCACGTAGCTGCCCGAGGACTGTGCGATGAGCACCTGCTCGCTCGCGACCCGCGTTGTGGTGTGCCCCGCGTCCGGATCGACGATCAGTTCGATGCTCGCTTCGACGACACCTGTCGGCTCGAGGGATGTGCTGATAACGTAGGCCCTGCTGAGGTTCGGCGGCGTGTCGGATGCGGCGTTGACCCCAGCGGCGCTGAGCGCGGCCAGGGTGCCGAGATCGGGCTGGCCGTTCTGTCCCACCTGAGCCTGGACGAAGCTCTGGAGGGTGGCGTTGGCCGCATCAGGGATGCTCAGGCCGGCCCGGCTCTTGGGGGCGCCGGGCACGGCAGCCTGCTCGATGCTGGCCCCAGCGGAGGTGTTCGAGACAAAGGCGACATGATCGCCGCCCGGAGCAAGCGTGAGCTCGGAAATGTTCGAGATCGACGTCACGGCAAGTGGCGTCCCACCCGGCAACTGCGCCACGACGAGCTGCGCGATGCCCGACGACGCATTGGTACTGACATACGCGATCTCATCGGCCTTCATGTCGAGCGCGACGTCGCTCGGGCTGGCGTTCGAATCGGGCATGGACAGCGCAGCGGGCGTGTTCTGCGTGACGGATTCGGTGAAGACGCGCTCAGGCTGTACCGATTCGTCAACCCAGGCGACGGTCGCGCCGTTGCCGCTAAACGCCACGTCGGTCGTCGCTCCCTGCAGGGTCTGCTCGGCACCGCTGCTGATGTTGAGGAGTGAGCCGCCGGTGCCTGTCGCCGGAGAGACGTAGGCGTATCCGCCGCCGGTGGCGAGGGCGGTGATGACTCCGGAGCCGGAGGGAAGTGTGTACAGCGAGTTGGTCGTATGGGAGAGGTCGACGGAGTCGACGGTGGTCCCATCGGTGTAGATGATTCGATCATTCGACGCCCAGGTCAGCGCGGTGACCGGCGTGGCTGAGTCGGCGAGCCTGTCCGGCGCTGACCCGTCGCTCTGGCTGGTGATGATTCGCGAGCCGCCATTGCCGTCATCCACCGCCATCGCCAGGTACCTGCCGTTGGGCGAGAACGCGACCGCGCTCGGCGACGGTCCGATCTGTGCGGCGCTACCGGACGTGGGGAACTCCACCAACGCTCCGGGAACGGGAGGCGCCCCAGAGATCGACCCTTCGGGTGTCGGCGTCGCGTTCGCGGCCGGTGTCGGCGCGGCGGTCGGCGAGGGCGCCGTGGTCGCCGATGCGGGGATCACACCTTGCGTGCTGACCACTGCTGAACCGTCCGGTGCGTAGAGCAGCGACCCTCCGGTCCCGTTGGCACCCAGGACGACCGGCGTCAGCGAGGGCGGCGATGCGGGCTGAGGAGTCGGTGTCGGCTTGGTCGCAAAGGTGATGTTGATCGGGGCCGCGGCGGACGCTCCCGACGCCGCGAGGAGTTTGTCCTTGGCGATGGTGACCGTGTACGGGGTGTTGGCGGCGAGGTGGTACGTGGGGGAGATCACGAGGTCGTTGTTCTTCCAGGAGAACGTCACCTTGACCGCAGGCTGAATGTGGACGCCCTGCTCGACCGCCGTCTCGTTCATCGGCTGGTTGAACGAGACGGTGATCACCTGGTTCGGGCTGACCGAGTGCTGGGCCGTAAGCTGCGAGAACGCGGTCACCTGATCGTTCGGTTTGTTCGACACGAAGGTGAGGACCGTCGCGGTAATCAGGGCCGCGCCGACCACCGCTCCACTCCAGGCGAACCCGGCCGGGCCGACACGCCACCAGCGGCGTACACCCCGAGCGCTCCGGCCCCGCGACGCGTCGGCGACGAGCTGTGCCCGGAGCCGGTTCTGGAAGCGCGGATCCGCCTCGACGCGCGGACGCGATGCCCGCACCTGCTTGGCTGTTTCGAGGAGTTCGGGCTCGTCCTGGAACAGGTCCTCGAGCTCAGGGTCGAACCAACCTCCCATCCAGGACATCAGCTCTGCTCCTCGACCGCGACCACAACGCCCAGGCGCAGTCGGACGCCGATCATCCCGCGGTGGATGAGCAGCTTCACCGCTCCCTCGCTCTTCCCCAGGATCTCGCCGATATGGGCGAGCTTCATGTCCTCGCCGAGCTTCAGAGTCATCGCGGCCCTCTGCTGCGGGGGGAGGTCATCGATCGCCGCCCACACTCGGGCAGCCTCGGCGCTATCCACGACCCGGTCGTCGACAGGGCGTGCGGGATCGGCGACAGCGATGGCGCTGTCGAGGCTCGAGGTCGGTTTACGGCTGCGGTAGTGATCATTTATGGCGTTGACGCTGATCTGATAGAGCCACGCGCTGAACGGGTGGCCCGAGGGTTTGTATCGGCCGATTGCACGGAGTGCCTTGAAAAAGACCTCCGATGTAACGTCCTCGGCTGCCTCCTGGTCTCGGAGTCGGCTGAAGACGAACCGGTAGATCTGCCCGAAGTAGTGGTCGTACAGTTCCCCAAAGGCGTCGGCGTCCTCTTTGGCACGCTCGACAAGCTGGTCCTCATACGCCCGAGGTAGCGTCATCTCGGGATCACCGGGCGCACTCGATCATGCAACGGGGGCCGAGTTGGTCCGGTTACGTGCGCTCGCATAAAGTCGTCAGCCTCCCCGCCTGCCGGACCCCGGCGGACCTTTGTCCCTTCCCGAATGACCCCGGAGAGCAGTTCGCGGCGAGTCTCGACTGCGAGCCCGGGCAGGTCAGTGATTATGCCCGCCACTCGCCCGTCCGCAAGGTATGTGCGCAGCCGCTGGGGGCCGTCGACCGTCCAGACCAAGATCGGGAACCCGCGCACCTGGGCCTCGGCGAGCAGCCCGGTTCCGGCGACCCGCCGGTTGCGTCGCCGGATCGGAGCCAGCCACTGGTGGACGGCCAGGAGATCGGCACCACAGCGTTCAGCAAGATCGAATGGCAGTCCTTCGTAGCGCTGGGCTCGGCTCCTCAACCGGCCGGGCCCGAGCAGCAGGCCGCACCGCGCATCCGCGTCCAGACGCTTGATCGTGCTGATGACCGACTCCTCGAAGGACGTGTACAGAAGCCGGTCGCGCGGAAACCGTCTCGACGCCTCCTCAATCACGTCGGCCTCGTAGCCGGCGTCCTTCACCTCGATGTCGACTGCGATCCGGCCGGCACAGAGATCGAGGACCTCTTCGAACCTCGGCGGCTCGTGGCGGCTCAGACGAAGGAGCCCGGAGTAGGTGAGCATCGCAAGGGGCACTCCCCGGCGCGACGCGTTGTGGTGCACGACGAGGACGCCGTCGGAGGTCCGGCGCACGTCCAACTCCACCGCGTCAGCGCCGAGCGCGATCGCCGCTTCGAACGCGGCAGGCGTGTTTTCGGGGGCTTCGCGTGAGGCGCCGCGGTGCGCGATCACGAGGGGGAGGGAGGTCCCGACGGTCACCCCGATAGAATGAACGTACGTGATCCCCCGGTACGCCCCGCAGCAGATCGCGAAGGTCTTCAGTGACGCATCGCGATTGCAACGCTGGCTGGATGTCGAGCTGCTCGCATGCGAAGGGTGGGCGGAGATCGGCCGGATTCCCGTGGAAGCGCTGTCCGCGCTTCAGGGAGCCACCATCGATGCGGAGCGGATCGCCGAGCTCGAGGCCGAGCAGGGACATGACATCGCCGCCTTCGTCGCCGCGGTGCAGGAGACCGTCGGCGACGCCGGCCGGTACTTTCACCTCGGGCTGACGTCGTCCGACGTCGTCGACACGGCCCTGGCCACCCAGCTTCGCGATGCAGCCGCCGTGATCGATGCCGACCTCGAGTCACTGATCGGAGCGCTCATCGAGCAGGCGGAGCGGCACCGTCTCACCGTGATGATGGGGCGCACCCACGGCGTCCATGCGGAGCCGCTCACCTTCGGCATCAAGCTTGCCAACTTCGTCGATGAGGTCCGGCGTTCCAGAGAGCGGCTGACGGCAGCGACGGCGGAGATCGCAGTGGGCCAGATCACCGGGGCAGTCGGGACGCATGCCAGCGTTCCTCCCGAGGTGGAGGAGCACGTATGCCAGGGTCTGCACCTCGCGACCGCGCCAGTGGCAACGCAGGTGCTCGCACGCGACCGCCACGCGTCATTCATCACCGCGCTCGCGCTGCTCGGCGCGGTGCTCGAGCGTCTGGCCACCACCATCCGGCTGCTCCAGATCACCGAGGTCGATGAGGCTGAAGAACCATTCGGCCAGCGCCAGAAAGGCTCGTCGTCCATGCCTCACAAGCGCAATCCCATCCTCTGCGAGCGGATCTGCGGACTCGCGCGCGTACTCCGCGGCTACGCGATGACCTCGATGGAAGACGTTGCGCTCTGGCACGAGCGCGACATCTCGCATTCGTCCGCGGAGCGCGTGATCCTTCCCGACGCGTGCGCGCTCAGCGACTACATCGTGCGCCTCTCGACTCGCATCGTCGAGGGCCTTCGNNCAACAGGTGCTCACCGCGCTCATCGTCGACGCGGAGTGGCCGCGCGAGCGTGCATACCGTGCCGTGCAGGCGCTCGCCGCCCGGGCGCGTGACGACGAGGGGTCGTTTCGTGACCTTGTGTCAGTCGACCCCGACATCTCCGAAGCGCTTGGCGAGCAGACCATCGCTCGGTGTTTCGACGTCGAGCCTTACCTCGCCCACATTGACGAGACGTACCGTCGCCTCGGTCTCTCGACCACAACATCGCAGCCTGCCACCGGGGGTGTTTCAACGCCGGTGCTGGTTATTGAGGCCGGCCTTGCCGGCGGGAGGATGAGCTGATGCAAGTGATGAGCGCAGCCGATGTCGGCGACCTGAACCTGTTCCGGCGCGGCAAGGTCCGCGACACGTTTCAGCTCGCCGACGGAACACTGTTGATGATCGCCACCGACCGGTTGAGCGTTTTCGACGTGGTCCTGCCGACTCCGATTCCAGGCAAGGGCAAGGTGCTCACCCAGATGTCGCGCTGGTGGTTCGCGCAGACCGGCGGGATCATGCCGAACCATCTGCTCGCCGACCTGGAGGAGGCGATTCCCGAGGCGGTTCGCGACGACTGGCTCCCCCGTTCGATGCACGTCGCACGCGCGCAACGCATCGACGTCGAGTGCGTGGTGCGTGGATTCATCAGCGGGTCCGGCTGGAAGGAATATCGCGACAAGGGAACGCTCGCCGGTGAGCAGTTGCAAGCAGGACTTCGTGACTCGTCGCGCCTTCCCTCGCCGCGCTTCACCCCGGCGATCAAGAAGGACGACGGTCACGACATCAACATCTCGCGCACCGAGCTCCGTGCCCTCGTCGGTCAGGAGCTGGCGGACCAACTGGAGTCGGCATCCCTCCGACTCTTCGATTTCGCCACCGCCCGCTGCGAAAGCGTGGGAATCTACCTCGCCGACACGAAATTCGAGTTTGGTTTCATCAACGGCAACCTCACCCTGATCGACGAGATCTTCACACCGGATTCCTCCCGTTTCTGGGAGATCTCGCAATGGCGCGAGGGCGAACCCGCCGTTTCGTTCGACAAGCAGTTCGTTCGCGACTACGTCGAAACCCTCGGCTGGGACAAGACCGATCCGGGCCCCGCGCTCCCCGACGACGTGGTCCGTGGAACGACCAAGCGCTACGTCGAAGCCGCGAAGCGCATCTGCGGTATCGAGATCCCAGGAGTCATTGCCGAATGACCTTTGCGGTAGAAGTCGTAGTCGTCCTCAAACCTGTGGTCAATGACCCCCAGGGCCTCGTGGTACGCGACGGACTTCACAGGCTCGGGTTCCCGGAGGTGCGAGCCGTCCGCGTAGGCAAACACTTGGAGCTGGAGGTCGAAGGCCACGACGAAGCGAGCGTTCGCGCGCAGGTCGAAGCCATGTGCGACCAGTTGCTGCGCAACACGGTGATCGAGGACTCGCGCATCGAAGCCGTCAGCGTGCTTTCGGGTAACGCTCTGTGAGTGGTGGGGAGGGCATGAGCGGAGGAGGGCCGTCTCGGAGCCGGGGCTCCCCCCCCCGGCGAGAGCGAGGGGCGGAACGGCGAAGGCGTTCCGACCCCGTGCCCACCGCAGTTCATNNTCCGCAGCTCATGCCCTCCCCACCTTGCGGCGCGTGGGGTCCTGATGCGTTTTGGGATCGCGGTGTTTCCCGGGACTTGGTCCGATCGCGACTGCAAGCATGCGGTTGAGCTGGCCGGACATGAAGCCGTGATGCTCTGGCACAAGGACCGCGACCTTCAGGGCGCTGACTGCATCATCCTGCCCGGCGGGTTTTCCTACGGCGACTATCTCCGCGCCGGAGCCGTCGCCCGTTTCGCCCCGTTGATGGAGTCCGTCAGCGAGTTTGCCAATGCCGGCGGCCTCGTCTGGGGTATCTGCAACGGCTTTCAGATTCTTTGCGAAGCGCATCTTCTGCCTGGAGCGTTGACACGCAATAGTTCTCTGGAGTTTCGATGTGCACCGACTTGGTTGCGTGTCGAGACGGTCGATACCGTGTTCGCCGCGGGCTGCGCGCGTGGCGACGTGTTGCAGGTTCCGGTGTCGCACGGTGAAGGCCGATACGTGGCCGACGAACCGACGCTCGACTTGCTCGAGCGTGAAGGCCGCGTGGCGTTTCGCTATGTGCGGCGCGATGGATCTGATGCGGGTGATGATTCGCCTAACGGATCGATGCGCGACATCGCGGGCATCGTCAACGAGCGTCGCAATGTGCTCGGGATGA
>PKYW01000071.1:90427-90636 GCA_003132805.1 Candidatus Dormiibacterota bacterium
TCGAGTCGCTCGGGCGTGAGCCGAATCGTCTCGAGCTCGGCATCGTCGGAGCGCTCTGGAGCGAGCACTGCAGCTACAAGACGAGCAAGCCATTGCTCGGGACGCTTCCCACCAAAGGACCGCGCGTGCTGCAGGGGCCTGGTGAGAATGCGGGAGCGATCGACATCGGCGATGGTCTCGCCTGCGTGTTCAAGATCGAGTCGCACAAC